>DATHLI010000053.1:0-2993 GCA_035488355.1 bacterium
CGGGGCCGTCGACGCGGCGCTGGCCGCGGCCCGCGCGGTCGAGGACCGGCCCTCGCTGATCGTGGCGCGGACGCACATCGGATACGGCAGCCCCCACCGGCAGGACACCTTCCAGGCGCACGGTGAGCCGCTCGGCGAGGAGGAGGCGCGGGCGACAAAGCGCGCGCTCGGCTGGCCGGAGGACAAGGCCTTCTACGTGCCCGATGAAGCGCTGCGGGAGTTCCGCAGGGCCGTGGACCAGGGCGTCGCGCTGGAGGCGGCCTGGCGCCGGAAGATGGACGCCTACCGCGCGGCCCACCCGGAGGCGGCCGGGCAGTTCGAGCGGGCGTTGGCCGGGGACCTGCCCGAGGGCTGGGAGGCGAAGCTGCCGGCGTTCACACCCAAGGACGGGGAGATGGCCACGCGGGATGCGGGGGCCAAGGTGCTGAGCGCGCTCGCCGACGCCGTGCCGAACCTGATCGGAGGCTCCGCGGACCTCGACCCGTCCACCCGCACGATGTTGAAGGGGCACGGCGATTTCGAGGCCCCGTCGGTTCCCCCCGCGGCCGGGGGGCCGCCGCTGCAGGGCGCCGCGGGCGGCGTCTGGGGATACGCGGGGCGAAACATTCACTTCGGGGTCCGCGAGCATGCGATGGCCGCCATCCTGACCGGACTGGCGCTGCACGCAGGGGTCCGGCCGTTCGGCGCCACGTTCCTGACGTTCTCGGATTACATGCGGCCGAGCATCCGGCTGGCGGCGCTGAGCAAGGCGCGGGTCATCTACGTCTGGACGCACGACAGCATCGGGTTGGGTGAGGACGGGCCGACCCATCAGCCGGTCGAGCACCTGGCGGGTCTCCGCGCGACGCCAGGTCTGCTGATGCTCCGGCCGGCGGACGCCACCGAGACCGTGGAGGCGTGGCGGGCCGCCCTGCGGCACAAGCAGGGCCCCGCGGGGCTCGTGCTCACCCGTCAAAAGCTGCCCGTGCTGGACCGGCAGACCCTTGCGCCGGCGTCGGGCGTGGCGCGGGGCGCGTATGTGCTCGCCGAGGCCGGGGGCACCGCCCCCGATGTGATCCTGATCGCCACAGGATCGGAAGTGTCCGTTGCGCTGGAGGCTCACCAGCGGCTCGTCCGGGACGGGATTCGCAGCCGGATCGTGTCGATGCCCTCGTGGGAATTGTTCGAGGCGCAGCCGAAGGCCTACCGAGACTCGGTGCTGCCGCCGGCCGTTCGCGCGCGGGTCGGCGTTGAGGCGGCCACGCCGTTCGGGTGGGAGCGCTACGTGGGATCTGAAGGGGCGATCATCGGCGTGAACCGATTCGGCGCCTCCGCCCCGGGGCCCGTCGTGATGCGTGAGTTCGGCTTCACCCCAGAGCATGTCGTCGAGACCGCCAAGGCGCTGCTCGAGAAAGGACGGAGACGATCATGAGAGAGGTCAAGGCCCAGAATCCTCTGCGCCTGCTGCGGCAGGTCGGCCAGAGCGTGTGGTTGGACTACATCCACCGGAAGCTCATTCGGTCGGGCGAGCTGCGCCGGCTCATCGAGGAGGATGGACTCTCCGGGATGACGAGCAACCCGACCATTTTCGAGAAGGCGATCTCTGAAGGCCCCGAATATGAGGAGACGTTCGCGCGGCTGCGGGCGCGGGGGGCGGGCGTCACCGAGGCGTACCAGACGCTGGTCGCCGAAGATATCATCGCCGCCTGCGACGCGCTCCGGCCGGTCTTCGAAGAGACCGGCGGCGCGGACGGGTTTGTCTCGGTCGAGGTCTCCCCGCTCCTGGCCCACGATACCGAGGGGACGATCAAGGAGGTCCGCTACTGGTTTGGACGCATCGGCCGGCCTAACCTGATGGTGAAGATCCCCGGGACGCCGGAAGGCTTTCCCGCGATCGAGGCCATGATCGCCGAGGGCCGGAACATCAACATCACGCTGCTCTTCTCGGTGCAGGCCTACGCGCGCGTCGCCGAGGCCTACGTGAGCGGGCTGGAGCAGCATCTGGCGGCGGGGCAGCCCATCGACCGGGTCGCGTCGGTGGCGAGCGTGTTCGTCAGCCGGATCGACACCGAGGCGGACAAGCGCCTGGACGCGAAAGCGGCGGCCGCCTCCACCGCGGCGGAGCGGGAGCGCCTGCAGGGCCTGCGCGGCAAGGCCGCGGTCGCCAACGCCAAGCTGGCGTACAAGACGTTTCGCGAGGTGTTCGACGGGAACCGCTACAAGGCGTTGGCCGCGCGCGGCGCCCGGGTGCAGCGGCCGCTGTGGGGCAGCACCAGCTCTAAGAATCCGGCCTACCCCGACCTCCTGTACGTCGAGGCGCTTGTGGGTCCGGATACGGTCGACACGATGCCGCCCCAGACCCTCGCCGCCTTCCGCGATCACGGCCGGGTCAACCCCCGCGCCGTGATGGAGGGGCTGACCGAGGCGGAAGCGGTGCTCGCGCGGCTGGCGGAGGCCGGGATCAGGATCGACGACGTCACCGATCGCGTGCTGGAGGCCGGCATTCAGTCGTTTGTCGACTCCTACCGGCAGCTGCTCGCGGCGATCGAGCGCCGGCTGCGCACGCCGTAGCCGCGCCCGCCAAGGGCAGGCTCAGAGGAGGAGGGGGACGGGTGGAACTGGGATTCGTTGGGTTCGGCCGCATGGGCGGCAACATGGTGAAGCGCCTCCTGGGCCGGGGGCACAAGATCGCGGTGTACGCGCGGAAGCGCGAAGTGCGGGCGGAAGCGGCGGCGCTGGGCGCCACCCCGGCTGAATCGATCGAGGACCTGGCGGCCAAGCTTGCCCCGCCCCGGGTGCTGTGGCTGATGATCCCCGCCGGCCCCCCCGTGGACGATACGCTGAAGGAGCTGATGCCGCTGCTCGCGCCGCGAGACATCATCGTCGACGGCGGCAACTCCAACTACAAGGACTCGATCCGGCGCGCCCAGGCGGCGCAGGCGCGCCAGATCTCGTACATCGACGCGGGCACGAGCGGGGGGATCTGGGGGCTCCAGGTCGGGTACTGCCTGATG
>DATHLI010000054.1:0-6100 GCA_035488355.1 bacterium
CGTCGACCACGGCAAGACGAGCCTGCTCGACGCCATCCGCAAGACGAGCGTGGCATCGCAGGAGTACGGCGGGATCACCCAGCACATCGGCGCCTACACGGTCGAGGCCAACGGGCGGCGGATCACGTTCCTGGACACGCCGGGTCACGAGGCGTTCACGGCCCTGCGCGCGCGGGGCGCGCACGTGACCGACATCGCCGTGCTCGTGGTGGCTGCCGACGACGGGGTGATGCCCCAGACCATTGAGGCGATCAACCATGCCAAGGCCGCGCGGGTTCCGATCATTGTGGCGCTCAACAAAATCGATCTCCCGCAGGTCAACCCCGACCGGGTCAAGCAGCAGCTGGCCGATCTGGGGCTCATGCCGGAAGAGTGGGGCGGCGACACGATCACCGTGCCGGTGTCCGCCCGGCAGGGCACCGGCCTCGACACCCTCCTGGAGATGATCCTCCTGGTGGCGGAGCTGCGCGACCGCCGGGCCACTCCCGAGCGGCCGGGGCGCGGGACGGTGATCGAGGCGCGGCTGGAGAAAGGGCGGGGTCCGGTGGCCACCGTCCTCGTTCAGGATGGGACGCTGCGCATCGGGGACGCCGTCGTCGTGGGCGAGACCTACGGCCGGGTCCGGGCGATGAGCGATGACAAGGGGGCTCGGCTGCAGGCCGCGGGGCCGAGCACCCCCGTGGAGGTGACCGGCCTCAGCGACGTCCCGGCCGCCGGCGATCTCGTCGAGGTCGTCACGAACGAGCGGATCGCGAAGGCGGTCGCGGAGGAGCGGAGCGAGCGCCGCCGGGCCACCGAGCAGGTCAAGAGCCGCCAGGTCAGCGTGGAGGAGATCTCCAAGGAGACGGGGGCGTCGACGGAGCGGAAGGAACTGCGCCTGATCATCAAGGCGGACGTGCAGGGATCGGTCGAGGCGCTGGTCGCCGCCCTGGACCGCCTCACGAGCCGGGAGGTCATCATTACCCTCCTGCACGCCGCGGTGGGGAACGTGACCGAGTCCGACGTCATGCTCGCCGCCGCGAGCAACGCGAGGGTGATCGGGTTCAACGTCCGCCCGGAGCCGCCCGTCCGCCGCCTCGCCGAGACCCAGGGGGTGGACATCCGGCTGTACCGGATCATCTACGAGGTGCTCGAGGACACGAAGAAGCTGGCGACGGGGCTGCTCGCGCCGGAGATGGTCGAGGTGGTGCTCGGCCGCGTGGCGGTGCGGAAGGTTTACTCCATCAGCCGGGTGGGGACCATCGCGGGCAGCTACGTGACCTCGGGCCGCATCGTCCGCGGGGCCAAGGCGCGCCTGATGCGGGACGGGGTCGTGGTCTACGAAGGCAGCATCGGGTCACTGCGCCGCTTCAAGGAGGACGTCCGGGAAGTGCTGGAAGGGTTCGAGTGCGGCGTGGGCCTGGAGAAGTTCAACGATATTAAGGAAGGCGACATCATCGAAGCGTTCGCCGTGGAGGCCAGGCCGGCCTGAGCCGCATCCCCCCTGCGGGGGCTCCAAACCGATGGACAGATAGCAGCATGCAGAGGTTGGCACGCGCGCGGGAGACGGGGCGATGGTGGTCGGGGTGCTGCGGGTGGAGTGTAGCCTTCCCGGAACGCAGAGCATCAAGGACAAACGGCGGATCGTGAAGTCGCTGCTGGCCCGCCTGCACAATCGCTTCCATGTGGCGGCCGCCGAGGTCGCGCACCAGGATTCCTGGCGCCGGGCCGGTCTCGCCGTGGCGTACATCAGCACGGACACCCGCCACGCCGATCAGGTTCTGGCGCACGTCGCCGATGCCATCGGGCGGCAGACCGATCTCGTGGTGCTCGATTACGCGGTGGAGATGCGGTGACGCCTCATGAGCGTGCGCATTGCCCGGCTTCGTGAGCAATTCAAAGTGGAAATCAGCGCCATTCTCCAGCGGGAGATGAAGGATCCCCGCATCGGATTCGTGTCTATCACGGATGTCGAATTGAGCCACGATCTGCGTCACGCCAAGGTGTTTGTGAGCATCTTGGGCGACGCGGAGGCGAAGGCCAAGACAATGGCGGGTCTGGGCAACGCCCAGGGGTTCATCCGGAAGGAGCTGGGGCGGCGGATCCGGCTTCGCTACATCCCTGAGGTGCTGTTTCGGCTGGACGAGTCGATCGAGCGCGGGGCCCGCGTGCAGCGTCTGCTGCGCCAGGTGGCGGAGAGCGAAGGCGGGGGATCGGGGGATGGATCCGGCCGAACGGATCGCGGAAGCCCTGCAAAGCCGACGTAACGTCCTGCTCCTCAACCACGTGTCGCCGGACGGCGACTGTTTGGGGTCCACGCTGGCGCTCGCCCGCGCGTTGTGGGGCCGGGGACAGCGGGCCACGGTCGGCAGCTCGGACGGCGTGCCGGCGATGTACCGGTTCCTCCCCGGGAGCGACCGGGTGGTCAGCGAGATCCCGGCGGGGGAGGCGTTTGACGCCGTGGTCTTTATGGAGTGCAGCTCCCCGGACCGGGCGGGCGTGCTGGCGGAGAAGGCGGCCGGAATCCCCCTGTGGGTGAACATCGATCACCACCTCAGCAACACGGGGTTCGGCCACCTGGTCCTGCTGGATGTCGACGCGGGAGCCGTCGCCGAGGTGGTGTACCCGGTCGTGCGGACACTGCATCCGTCGATCGATCGGGACATCGCGACCTGCCTGCTCACCGCGCTGCTGACCGACACCGGGAGCTTTCATTACGCGAGCGTCACCCCGCAGAGCTTCCTGCTGGCCGCCGACCTGATTCGGGCCGGGGCGAGCCCCACCACGGTGTATGCCGAGGTCTATGAGAACCGGTCGGCCGCTTCGCTGCGCCTCCTGGGCGCGGCCCTGAGCGGGCTGGCGCTCGCCGAGGGCGGCCGGGTCGCGTGGACGACCGTCACCCAGGCTATGCTCCGCGAGACCGGGGCCACGATGGAAGAGTCCGAAGGGATCGTGGGCACGCTCCGGTCGATCCGGGGGGTGCAGGCCGCCCTGCTCTTCAAGGAGGAGCCCGAGGGCATCCGCGTGAGCCTCCGCGCGCAGGGGCGGATCCGGGCCAACGTGATTGCCGAGACCTTTGGCGGCGGAGGGCACGCGGCGGCCGCCGGGTTCACGGTCCACGGGTCCCTCGACGAGGCGGTCCGCCGCGCCCTCGCAGCCGTCCGCCAGGAGCTCGCCGCGGCCGCGCACGCCTACCCCGGAGAAGCCACCTGAGCGCAATGGACGGCGTGCTCAACCTGCTCAAACCCCCCGGCATGACGTCCCACGACGTGGTGGACGTCGTGCGGCGGGCGGCCGGGCTCCGGCGCGTGGGGCATACCGGGACGCTCGATCCCGGCGCCGCGGGCGTGCTGGTGTGCTGCCTCGGCAGGGCCACCCGCTTGAGCGAAATCCTGATGGAGACCGACAAGGAATACCGGGTGGAGTTGCGCCTCGGCATCCGGACGAGCACCGGGGACGCCTACGGCGAGCCCCTCCCGCCAGACCCGACCGGCGGGACGTCGAAAGCCGATCGAAGCGTGGAGTGGAACAAAGGTAAGGCCCGACCGCCCCTCACGCGATCCGCGCTCGAGGCGGTGCTGAAGCGGTTCACCGGCGAGATCCTCCAGGTCCCACCGATGGTGTCGGCCATCCACCACGAAGGCGCCCGGCTCTACCAGCTGGCCCGGCGCGGAGAGGCGGTGGAGCTCCAGCCGCGCTCCGTCACCGTGCACCGCATCGAGATCCTCTGGGTGAACCGGGACCGGTCTTCGTCGCTCCTGGAGATCGCCTGCGGCCGGGGGACGTACATCCGGAAGCTGTGCGCGGATATTGGGGACGCGCTGGGCCTGGGCGGCTATGCGCACTTCATGGTGCGGACCCGCTCGGGCCGGTTCCAGATCGGGGAGGCCGTGACCCTCGAGGAGCTCGCCGATGTCGCCGGCCGGGGCGCGCTGACCGAGGTGGTGATGTCGATGGACCAGGCGGTCGCGCACCTCCCGGCGGTGGACCTTCCGGAGCGCAGCGTCTCAGAGGTGCTGAACGGGCACGCGATCCCGCTCTGGAAGCTGGGCGAGGCCGCGCTCGCGGAGGACGGCGGCGCGGGCCCGGCAGGCGCCCGCCTCGTGCGTCTCCGGAGCCGCCGCGGCGCCCTCATCGCGCTGGCGCGGATCGACGCGGGGATGCTCCGGCCGGTCAAAGTCCTTGCCGGCGCGGAGGGAGGCCTGGTTGCTCACCGTCCACGGCCTGGATGAGTTCCCCGAGGGGGGGCCGGGCTCGGCGCTCGCCCTCGGCACCTTCGACGGCCTCCACCTCGGCCATCAGGCGGTGATCGGGGAAGCGGTGGCGCGTGCCCGGGGCGGGCTGCGGTCGGTCGTGGTGACGTTTGAGCCGCTTCCGCTGGAGGTGCTGCGCCCCAGCCCTGAGCCGGTGCTGCTCACGACGCTCGACGAACGGCTGCCGCTCCTGGCCCGCCTCGGCGTCGATGTCACCGTCGTGCTCCGCTTCGACCTCGCGTTTGCCGAGACCCCGGCTGAAGTCTGGTTGGACGAGGTGCTCGGGCGCCGGTTCGGGGCTCGGGCGGTCTACGCCGGATCCTCGTACACGTTCGGCCACCGGCGGGAAGGGACGGCCGCGCGGGTGGCGGAATGGGGGCGCGCGCGCGGCGTGGAGGTGCATCTCGTTCCGGCGGTGCTGGTACGCGGGGAGCCCGTCAGCAGCAGCCGGATCCGCAGCGCGCTGCGGGAAGGCCTCGTCGACGAAGCCGCCCAGCTGCTCGGACGCTACCACAGCGTGAGCGGACAGGTCGTCCCCGGCCAGGGTCGAGGGCGGACGCTGGGATACCCCACCGCGAACCTCCAGCCGGCGTCACCGCGAAAGCTCCTCCCGGCGCGCGGGGTGTACGCCACGATCGCCGCTGTGCGCGGCCGCCGGTACGGGGGAGCCACCAACATCGGCGTCCGGCCGACCTTTGGAGGGACGCACCTGGCCGTCGAGACCTTTCTCCTCGAGTTCGACGGCGATCTCGCAGGCGAGGAGATGCGCGTGGACTTCGTCGGGCGGATCAGAGCCGAGCGGGCCTTCCCCGGTCCCGAGGCGCTGGCGCGGCAGATCGGCCTAGACCTCGCGCGGGTGCGGGAGTTGCTTGCGGGAGCCCAACCGGGTATAATACGTTAGTGCGGGGAGCCTCCAACCGCAACGGTGCGGCAGGGGCACAACTGGCCCCAGGATAGCGATCCTGACCACCAGTTCGGTGGTCAGTTTGTTTGGGGGGCAGACGCGGGGCGGGCGAGCGATGCGACGGCGGGCGCGGGAAGCGGCGCTACAGGTCCTCTTCCAGATGGACGTCGGAAAGGTCTCGCTCGAGGACGCCCTCGAGTCCGTGGCCGCCCCCAACTGGCTCCCCGGCGACTGGGCGCTGGTCGAGACCCTGTCACGGGGCGCCCGCGCCCATCAGGCCGAGATCGATCGCGTCATCGCGCGGTTTGCGGAGCGGTGGACGATCGAGCGGATGGCCGCGGTCGACCGGAATATCCTGCGCATGGCCCTCTTCGAACTCCGGCACACCACGACCCCCGTGCGGGTCGTCATCAACGAGGCCGTCGAGCTCGCCAAGCGGTACAGCACCGAGGAATCCGGGCGGTTCGTGAACGGTCTGCTCGGCAACGTGGTCCGATCCGGCGACGCTCCCCTGGTGGGCCACGCGGCCGACGCGTGAGGGTCCGGGTTCCATGCGCGTCCACATCATGGTCAGGGGGCGGGTCCAGGGTGTTGGGTTTCGCTACTTCACCGCGACACGCGCCCGCGCCCTGGGCCTCGGCGGCTCCGCCCGGAATCTCGCTACCGGCGGGGTGGAAGTGATCGCCGAGGGTGAGCGCAGCGCGCTCGAGGCGCTGATCCGCGCGCTCCGCGAGGGCCCGCCCGGCGCGGACGTGCGCGATCTCGAGGTGGACTGGGACGAGGCTCCGCCCCGCGAGCGGGAGTTTACGATCCGTTAGTCGAGGATGGCGCTGACGTCGCGCGTTCCCGCCGAACCGTACCCGACGCCGCCCAGGGCGACGTTGGAGGCCATCGAGGCCCGCCTCGCGGCTGAGGGCCAGCTCGTCGAAGAGGCCCTCGACAGGTTTCTGGTGTCCGGCGAGAC
>DATHLI010000055.1:0-4013 GCA_035488355.1 bacterium
GTCGCGCTGGCGCCGTCGTACATGGACGCGTTGGCCACGTCCATCGCGGTCAATTCGCACATGAGGCTCTGGTACTCGAAGAGCGCCTGCAGCTCCCCCTGCATCAGCTCCGCCTGGTACGGGGTGTAGGCGGTCAGGAATTCCGGCTTGAGCGCGAGATGGGGCACGGTGCTCGGGACAAAATGGTCGTACGCGCCGGCGCCCAGGAAGCAGGTCAGGCGATCGCAATCCGCGTTGCGGCCCGCCAGCCCGCGGACGTGCGCGAGCAGGTCGGGATCCGGCAGCGCCGCCGGGAGGTCCAGCGGGCTGCGGAGCCGGACTTCCTCCGGGATATCGCGAAACAGGTCGTCCACCCCGCGCACGCCGATGGACCGCAGCATCCGCTCGCGCTCCGGGGGGGTGACGGGGATGTATTTCACGACCGCTGCTCCCCGATCAGCGCCATATAGGCGTCGGCGTCCATCAGCTGCTTGAGCTCCCCGAGGTCGCGGGGCTCGACGACGATCATCCACGCCCCGTACGGGTCGGTGTTGATGCTCTCGGGCCGATCGTGCAGGGCCTCGTTGACCTCGACGACCTTGCCGGAGACCGGCGAGTAGAGGTCGCTCACCGCCTTCACCGACTCCACGACCCCAAACGGCTGCATGAAGGTGACGTCGGCCCCGCTCTTGGGCAGCTCGACGTAGACCACGTCCGAGAGACGGTCGGCCGCGAACGGCGTGATGCCGACGCGGACGCGCCGCCCCTCGACTTTCGCCCACTCATGTTCCTTCGAATAGCGCAGATCCTTAGGGTACACGACCCCTCCCGTCATGCTCCGCCCGCCGCCGGCCGCGTATAGAACGGCAGCTTCGTGACCACGGCCGGCACGCCTCGGCCGCGGATTTCCACCTCGAGGCGCCGTCCCAGCTCGGCGTACTCTAAGGGAACGAATCCGAGCCCGATGCTATTCTCCACCGTCGGCCCGTAGCTCCCGCTCGTGACCCGGCCGATGGGCGCGCCGTCCTCCCGAATGGGATGCCCGTGGCGGGCGATGGCCCGGTCCTGCAGCGTGAACGCCACGAGCCGCCTCGTCACGCCCTCGCTCTTCTGGCGCCGGAGCACCGGGGCGCCGACGAACTCGCCCTTCGCCAGCTTGACCGTCCACCCCAGCCCGACCTCGAGCGGGGTCGTCGTCGTGTCCATATCGTTCCCGTGGAGGAGGAGGCCGGCTTCGAGCCGGAGCGTGTCGCGCGCCCCGAGGCCGGCCGGGAGCGCCCCGTCGCGCCGGCCGGTTTCCAAGATGGCGTCCCACAGGTGGACGGCGTCGCGGGCATCCACGTAAAGCTCGAAGCCGTCTTCGCCCGTGTACCCGGTGCGGGAGACCAGCGCCCGGCGGCCGGCGATCGGGACCTCGTCCTGGAACCAGTAGTAGCGGATGTGGCCGAGGGCCGCGGGCGTGAGCCGCTGGAGGATCTCCTGCGCCCGCGGGCCCTGCAGCGCCAGCAGGGCGATCTCGTCCGAGCGGTCGGCCACCCGGACGTTGCCCGAGGCGTGATCGCGGATCCACGCCAGGTCCGCCGCCGTATTGGCCGCGTTGACCACGAGCATCACGTGGTCGTCTCCGAGCCGGTAGACGAGGAGGTCATCGATGATGCCTCCCCCGGGCGTGCACATCGGCGTGTACATGGCCTGGTTGAGCGCGATGCGGGCCAGGTCGTTCGTCACCAGTCCCTGGATCAGCGGCAGCGCGCCCGGCCCGGCGATGTCGAACTCGCCCATGTGGGACACGTCGAACAGGCCGGCCCGGGTGCGGACCGCGCGGTGCTCCTCGATGATGCCCGTGTACTGCACGGGCATGTCCCACCCGCTGAACGGGACCATGCGCGCGCCCGCGGCCACGTGCGCGGGGTAGAGCGGGGTGCGCCGCAGCGCCGGATCGGTCACGACACCTCGGCCCGCCTCCAGGCTTGCTCCAGACGGGCGACGACTTCCTCGTCGCCCGTCTGTCGAAAGTCCTCGTAGAACTCGCCCACCGCGACGAACTCCAAGGGCCGCAGGAGGCAGATGACCTGGTCCGCCTCGCCCTCCAGCCGGCGCACGGCCTCGGGGGGGCCCACCGGGATCGCCACGGCGACCTCGCGGGCGAGCGCGTGGCGGACCATCCGGACCGCCGCGATCGCGGTCGCGCCGGTGGCGAGCCCGTCGTCGACGAGCACAGCCGTTCGGTTCCTGAGATCGGGCTCACGCCGCGTCTTGCGGTAGGCGAGCCGGCGCCGGGTAATCTCGGCGATCTGAAAGACGATCTCGTCGCGGAGGTAGTCATCCGCGATGTGGAGGGTACGGGTCAGGCGCGGGTCCAGGTAAATGGTGCCGTCCCCGGTGACGGCGCCGATGGCGAGTTCGGGATTGTGCGGCGCCCGGAGCTTCCGGGGGATGATCACGTCGAGCGGCCAGCCCAGGGCCCGGACGATCGCGTCGGCCACGACCACGCCTCCTCGGGGAATGGCCAGCACCGTGGCCGCCCCGAGCCCCAGCGGGCCCAACTGGCGGGCGAGCTGTTCCCCCGCGTCCCGACGATCCCGGAACCGCATCGCCGCTCCTTCACCCGGATTCGCTGGAGGGGGAGACCACGGCGGGCGGCGCGGAGGCGTCCGTCAGGCGCGGTTCTCTTGCGCGAGGGCCAGGGCCTGCCGCTCCTCCTCGGAGAGCGGATAACTGGAGGTCCCGCCTTCGACCGCTTTGCCGTAGACACGCGATCCCTCGCGGTTGGTCAGGACGCTCACGACCACGCCGTTGGCCCGCCCGTCGAGGAACGCGACGCTGAAGCTCATGTTGCTTCCCATCTCCGGGAATGGATTGTAGCGAACGACGCCGACCCCCTGCACGACCCTGGGAAGCGCTTCGGCCACCCGCCCGATGCCCTCCTCGAGCGCGGTGAGCCGGGCATCGACCGCCGCCAGCTCCCGGAGGATCGACTCTTCGTCCTTCGCCGCCGGGGCGACCGGTCCGCGCCCGGATCGGACGGCGCGGGTGGTGACGAAGAGCGTGACGGCAAGCACGAGCGCGGCCACCAGGATGACCACCGCCAGCCACGCCTGAGCATCGGTGAGCGCCGTGAACACCGGGCCATCCTCCGTGGGTGTCGGACCCCAGATTCTTTGCTGGGGCTGGCGTTCCCTCCGCGCCCCCTTCCCCGGGAACGCCTCCGGCGAGGCGTCTGACCTGCGAACGGACGGGGGGCTGTAGGTATGACTACCCGAGATCTCTTTGAGAGGCGACCGAAGAGGACCGGGGGGAGCCCCTAAAACACGTGGACGTTCGCGTCCGGCAGCGCGTGACTCAGTCCCACCGCGAACCGGAGCGCGAACTGGCGGGCCAGGTCGAGGGTGGTCTTGCCCGTTCCGGCCGCGTCCTGCGGCGTCACGGTGATCACGTTCATGTCACCGGCCACGACCACCGCGGAGGCTCCGCTCTTGCGGGCGGTGATCACGACCCCGTTCGTACGAAACGCCGGAGTGCTGAGCACCTCGGTGATCCGCTTCTCGACCTCCAACACACGCTGCTCCGCGGTGTACCCGGAGGCGTCGCGCGTGATCTTGAGCACCCAGACGCCGCCCACGTAGATGTCATTGGACCCGGCCATCGCGGGGCGCGGGACGCCGGCCGTGGCTCCACAGGCGAAGAACCAAGCGAGCAGGAACGCCGCGATCCTGGCTGCGCGCACAGCGACCGCCCCCTTTCTCACAGTCCTACGGTGGGAGCGCGGTCGGGGTTCGCCGGCTCCTCAGGACACCCGGCTGCCGCTCGGCACGTCCGTGTCGGGCGCCAGCAGCACCACCCGGGCGCCGTCGCTCGCGGCCAGCAGCATGCCCTGCGATTCCACCCCGCGGACGCGGCGCGGCTGCAGGTTGGCGACGACGACGATCTTGCGGCCGATCAGCGTCTCGGGCGCGTAGTGCTGGGCGATCCCGGCGGCCAGCGTGCGCGTGGAGTCGCCGATCTTGATCCGGAGCTCCAGAATCTTGTCCGCG
>DATHLI010000056.1:0-3632 GCA_035488355.1 bacterium
GAGCCGGTGCGCGCGTTGAAGCTCGTCACGATCAGCGGGAAGAGAAACTCGTTCCAGTTGAAGATGAAGCTGAGGATGAACGCCGCCAGCATCCCCGGTCCCGACAGCGGCAGGATGATCCTCGCGATGATCGCCGGCAGCGAGGCCCCGTCGAGCGCCGCGCTCTCCGTGAGCTCGCGGGGAATCTCGTCGAGGAAGGTGCGCAGCACCCAGATCGCCAGGGGGATCTCGAACCCGGTGAACAGGATGATGAGCGCCAGCCTGGTGTCGATGAGCCCCAGCGTCTTGAGCATCAGCTGGATCGGAATCAGCGTGGTGATCGGCGGGAACATGCGGGGGATCAGGATCACGAGGAACAGCAGCGTCTTCCCCTTGAACTCCAGGAAACTGAACGTCAGGGCCGCGAGTCCCCCGAGGAGCAGCGTGCCGGCCGATCCCAGGGTGGACGTGACCAGGCTGTTCCAGATCGGCAGCCCGAGGCCGCTGCCGATGAAATCCCGGTAGCGCTCGAACGTCGGCCAGAAGAAGACCTGGGAGCGTTCGATCAGGATGCGCTCCGGCTTGATGGACAGCATCACCAGGTAGAGGAAGGGCGGGAGCGTCCACGCCAGCACGAGGGCGATCCCCACGAGGTGCCCCCAGCGCCTGCGCGCGGTCATCGGGAGTCGGCCGGCCGGAGCGCCCGCCCGTAGCCCCGCAGGTACATCGCGTAGGCCAGGGCGAGGGCGGCGAGCACCACGCAGATGACCGCGGACGCGTACCCCAGCTCGTAGAACTGGAAGGCCTGCTTGTACACGAACATGCTGATGAACTGCGTCGAGGTGCCGGGTCCGCCGCCCGTCATGATGAACACTTTGTCGAGCTCCAGGAACGCGTCCATCACCCGGAGGCCCCCGGCGACGATGACCATGCCGGCGATCTGCGGCAGGGTGATGCGCCGGAACACCTGCCACCCGGCCGCGCCGTCCACCCGCGCCGCCTCGAACTGTTCGCGGGGGAGCACCTGCAGCGCGGCGAAGAGGAGGAGCGCCACGAGCGGGGCCCACTCCCAGGCGTCCGCGAGGAGGAGCGCGAGCATCGCCGTGGCCGGGGTCGCCAGCCACTGGATGTCCGGACCGCGCAGGACCTGGAAGAGGTAGGGGATGGGGCCGACCGTCCGGTCGAAGAGCGTGGACCAGACCGTCCCGACCACCACCGGCGCCATGATCATCGGCAGGAGGAAGATCCCCAGGAGCAGGTTCCGGCCGGGCGGATCGGTGTCAAGGAAGAGGGCGACCGCCAACCCGATGAGGACCTCGGCGGCCGTGGCGATGACGGCGAATTGGACCGAGAGCGACAGCGAGCCCCGGAGCCCGCCGTCGCGCAGGATCCGCCCGAAGTTCTCGAAGTGGTTCCATCGCGGCAGGGCGTCGTAGACAATATTGTACTGGGTCAGGCTCAGCCAGACCGTGTAGAGGGCGGGCGCGAGCCGCCAGACCACGATATACAAGACCGCCGGGGCGGTCAAGAGCCAGAAGTAGAGCCGGCCCCGCCCCAGGGTCGCCCAACTCATGCCCATGGCGTGCTGCGCGCCGCCCCCCGCACGGGTGGTGCCGCGTTGCCCGTTCCCCGCATCGCTACTTGATGTACCCCGCCCGCGTGAAGAGCTCGACCTCCTTGGCCTGGGCCCCGTTGAGGGCGTCGTCGGGGGACTGCTGCCCCGAGAGGGCCGCGGACAGCGCGCTCTCGTAAATGTCCATGGCCTGGACCCACTCTTTGAGCGGCGGAATGAACGCCGTGTACGGCTTTTGCTTGATCATCAGGCTCACCGCGGCGAACACGTCGGTGTAGTTCCTCCGCACCTCCAGATCCTGGACGACGGAGGCGCGCATGGGCACGAGCGCCGGGTACTCCTTCATGATCTCCTTGGTGCCCTGAGTGGACAGCACCTTCGTCGCAAACTTGAACGCCGCGTCCTTCTGCTGCGACAGGGCGTAAATCGCCAGCCCGTTGGCGTCCCCGACGTTGGCGTGGGGCCGGGTGGGCACCTGGGAGGGGAGGAGCGTGTACGTGACGGAGCCGACCACGGTGGAGAGCTTCGAGATCGGGAGCACCGACAGCATGTTGTCCAGCGCGTCCATCGCCATCGCGCCGCGGCCGGCCGCCATCACGCGCTCGGCCCCGCCGCCGGTCACCGTGTCGGTCCCCGGCTGCATGTACCGGTGGAGCTGGATGTAGTACTTGACCGCGGCCAGGCTCTCCGGCGAGTTCGCGGTCGGCTGCATCGTTTTGGGGTTGTAGACGAGATCGGCCCCGAAGGCGACCAGGATGTGCTCGAAGCGGTGGAAGAGGAATCCGCCGCGCTTATTGGCCATGATGATCCCATAGAAGTCGTCGGTCAGCGGGCGGCCCGCCAGCATCTCCCCCTTCTTGCGCGTGAAGAACTGAGCGATGTCCATCAACTGCGTGTAGGTCTGGGGCACCGCCAGCGCGTACCCGTATTTCGCCTGAAACGCCTGTTTCTCCGTGGCGTCGCTGAAGAGGTCGGTGCGGTAGCCGAGCATGTAGGGCGCGGCCAGCATCGGCATCGCCCACAGCTTCCCGTTGAGCTCCAGCCCGGCCGTGGTGAGCGTGATGAAGTCGTTGGGCTGCACCGCGTTCGTGGCCTCGGGGGTCGTCATGAAATCATTGATGGGCTGGATGGCCTTGGCCGCGGCCAGCCCCGGCACCCAGGTATTGTAAATGTACACGTAGTCCCAGGTGCGGACCCCGGTCTTGGAATCGATCAGCGCCTTCTGGAAGACGTCGTCCCACGGGAGGTACTCCGGTTTGATCTGGATCCCCATGGGCCTGCCGATGTCGTTCGCGACCTTGACGAACGCGATCCACTCGTCGAAGTCCGGCCCCAGAAACGTCAGGGTCGTCGTTCCCGCGGCCCCCGCCGGGGACACGGACCCGACGGCTGCCGGCAGCAGGAGGAGCAGGACAATCAGTCCAGCGGCCACCCGGTACCTTGGCTGACACCACATATGTTTGACCTCCTTATAAGGTAAGTGCCGCTCTGCGCGGACGAGTTCGGCCGAGCGCTGCCCGGCGCACGCCCGCAAGACCACCGTCTCCCCCCTCCCCCTTCGCGTCCTCCGTTACTCAAAGATCCAGTCCTGGAGCTCCACCCCCAGCCCCGGCGCCTGGGGGACCTGCACCATCCCGTTGTCCACGACGAGCGGCGTCTTCAGCGTGTGCTGGTAGACGGCGCTCGGGAACGCCGGCGGGTCGTGGGGAAACTCGAAGTACGACGTGTTGGGGATCGCCGCCGCGAGGTGCAGATTCGCCACCGTTCCCAGCGGGTCGCCCCAGGTGTGGGGGACGAGCAGCGCGGAGGAGGCGTGCGCCATCGACGCCAGCGCCCGCATGCGCAGCAGCCCCTCGCACAGCGTCACGTCGGGCTGCAGGATGTCGTAGCACCCGTCGAGCAGCAGGCGCTGCAGCTCCGCGAATCCCTGGTTGACCTCGCCGCCGGCGATGGGCACGGGGGAGACGGCGCGGAGGCGGCGCAGCCCCTCGTAGTCGTGGCGCGGGAGCGGCTCCTCGAGCCACTCGACGCGGTACTCGGCCAGCGCCTGCGCGGTCGCCAGCGCCCGGTGGAACGACCA
>DATHLI010000057.1:0-2923 GCA_035488355.1 bacterium
GCTGAGGTGGCAGGGGCAGGCCATCAGCGAGTGCCGCTCCCAATCCGGCGGGACGTACCCTCCGTAGCCGGCCGTGACCTCGTGCCAGTCCGGGATGAAGTTGAAGATGCACCCCAGGTGCGGGCAGATCCGCTGGAAGAGCACGATGTCGGTCTCCCCCGGATAGCCCACGAACCCCCCCAGTTCGGGGGGGAGCGCGAACTTCACCTTCTTCGGCAGCCGCACCGCCACCCCGGCGATGTTGGCCTTCTTGAACCCGGTCGCATCGTACTGCGCGTACTGCTGCACGTAGGTGAAGTAGAAGAAGTCCCACGGCTTCTGGAGGGACGTCGTCTTGCCGACGACCTGGGCGCCGCCCTGGGGCCTGTCCGGGTCGGTCAGCGGGAGCTCATACGGGCCGTCGTTGGGCTTCAGATAGCGCAGGAGCGGCGAGAGGATCGCCAGCAGCCCGCCGATCACCGGAAGCGCCGTCAGGGTCTTGAGCAGCCCCCGCCGGTCAAATCTCATCGTCCGAGTCCCTCCCACGCCGCACCGAGACTATCCCTCCCCGCCTTCATTGTACTACCGGATCGGCGGGTGCTTGTAGAAGAAGGTGTAGATGTAATCGACGAGACCGTTCATCTGCTCCGTGGTGAGCTTTCCACGGTAGCTCGGCATCATCCCGAAGCCGTCCAGGATGGCGTTCGTCAATTCGCTCGGGTTTCGCTGGACCATGTAGTTGGGGTCGGTGAAGATCCCCGGCCCCTCCGATCGGGCCCACGACCACAGCCGGCCGGCGATCTCCGGTCCCCGGGGCCCCCTGCCGTCTCCACCCACCCCGTGGCAGACCGCGCACCGCTGGTTGTACAGCGCGCGGGCGGCGCTGAGTTCTGCGGGGGTGGTCCGAAACATCATCTCGTAGACGTTGGCGTCCCACCGCTCCGCGTTCGTCAGGGTCTGCGCTTTGTTGGCCCCGAACGAGGCCTCCGGCCCGAACGCCGGCATCGCGGTGTGCGGCCGCCCGCCCGTGACCGTCTCGTAGAGAATCGCCGGGCTGATCACGTTCTCCAGATCGCGGCTGTGGAAGTTCGCCGGTTTGCTCGGCAGCGGCGGGCGGTGCAGTTCGATATGGAACAGGCCGAGCAGCGCGGTGAGCACATCCTTGTCGGGGGCCACGAGCGTCGCCGCCATGGGCCCGTTGCCCTCCCCGGCCGGCCCATGACACACCGCGCAGTTCTGGTCGAACACCTGCTTCCCCTTGATCGCGTCCGGCACGATCGGCCGCTCGTCCTCGTCTGTCACCAGCGGAATCTCGGTCTCCACGGCGGGCGGGAGCCCGCGGGCCACCTTCGCCTTCGAGACGTCGACCGAGGGCTGGCATCCGGTGAGCGCGAGCGCGGCGGCGGCCGCCAGGAGCGCCCCCACCGCATGCCTGTCTGTTCTCCATGGCGAAAGCTGCGCCGGCCACCAGGGTGCACGCACGGGCTATTGGTGTTCCATGAGCGCGCCGCGGTCTCCTTCCGCCGTCCGTTCCAGGAACCGGCATCACCTCCGCGCGTTCACGCGTGGGGCGCGGGCCGGCGCGCGCGCCAGAGCGAGCGCGCCAGCCCGCCGGCGAGGATCAGCGCCAGGCCGGCCGCCACGGCGGCCGGCCACGGATCGCGCGCAAGGGGCACGCCCTGGAGCCGGAGCACGACCCGGCGTCGGGGAGAGATCGGTCCGCCGCTCCAACGTAGGAAGCGTCCCGTCGGCCCCTCGACGGCGCCCCGCGCCGCCAGTCCGTCCGCGCTGGCCTTGACACCGACATCGGCGACCAGCACATCGACCTCGCCTGCGCCGTCCGGAAACACCCACGGCACCGCCACCTCGGATTGCCGCGCGTCCAGGGTGTAGGCATACGCCACCTCCGTGCGGCCCGGCGTCACGGGAAACGCATCCGTGATCGTCCCGCTGTCGACCCGGGGATCGACCCACCCGGAGAGGAAGCGAACAAACTGCGCCCCGGGGGACAGGGGGAACACGAGGGGGTCGCGCGGGCTCGAGACGATGGTCCGGTCGGTGGGGTTCTCGAGCCGCTGGACGACGCTGACCCGGAGGGCACCCCGGGCGACCTCGACCACCGCAAACATGACCGGAGGGCGCAGCGCAGCGCGATCGGCCGAGGGCTCGTAGACCACGAGGTCCACGGTCCGGACCGGCGCGGCGGGGAGAAGCGCGAGCCGCTCGCCCGAATACCGGACCCCGCCGTATTCGGTGCTGAGGACAAAGACCCGGATCCCGCCGACCGGCAGATGCGTGAAGCGAAACCGGCCGCCGGCGTTGGTCACGGTTTCCCGCGCGGAGGAGGCCGCGCGCTCGACGATCTCGAGGCGGACGGCCTGGTGGACGATCGGGTGGGACGGCGCCGTGTGCGTCATCACCCGGCCCTGCACCACACCCTCTTCGGCGTCCGCGGCGTAGGCCAGTCCGTGACCGATGCTCAGAAACGCGCAAAGACTCCACGCCACCGAGAGGAGACCCCGGCGACGCCGGCGCTCTGGTATCAGACCGAGGGTCCTCTCGACGTCCGGCCCGCCTCGGCCGCCCGGCCCTCGTACCTGGCCCGGAGGAGGCGGTAGTCGTCCTCGCTCACTTTCCCCGTCGCATGATCGAGCTCGAGATCCCGCAGGGCATCATCAACGGCGCTCCGCGCAGCCCGCAGCCGCTCCGGCGGCTCTCCCGCGCGGGAACCCGATCCTCCCGCGGGACCCGCAGCCGCGCGGAGGGGGGCCAGCACCCAGACGGCGGCCGCCGCGGCGAGGAGCGCCATCACCACACCCGTCACAGGCCGCCGGGGCTCCAGGCGCCCGCGGGGACGACCTCGCGGACGCGCGCGGGCCTCCGTTCAGGCACCATGGCGATCGCGGCCCCTGCCGTCAGCACGAGCCCTCCGGCCCAGATCCAC
>DATHLI010000058.1:0-1914 GCA_035488355.1 bacterium
CCTCTTTCCCGGGGGAGGCGCCCTGGGTGTCGATCAGCGTCACGACCGGGGCCCGCAGTTTCTCGGCGAGCCGCATGATGCGCAGGGCCTTGCGGTATCCTTCCGGGTTCGGGCTCCCGAAGTTCCGGGCGATGTTTTCCCTGGTGTCTCGTCCTTTGGCATGTCCGACCACCGCCGTCGTGTGGCCGTCCACCAGCCCCAGCCCGCCGATGATCGCGGGATCGTCGCGGAAGGCGCGATCGCCGTGCAGCTCGACGAACTCAGTGGTCAGGCCCCCGATGTAGTCGCCGACCTTGGGCCGCCCGGGATGCCGGGCCAGCTGGACGGTCTGCCACGGTGTGGGATCCTGCGCAATCGCCTCGCGCAGCGCTTCCCCCCGTGCCGTGAGCGCCGCGATCTGCTGCGTCAGGTCCACGCTCTTGTCCGCGGCGGTGATCCGCTTGAGTTCGTCGATCTTCCGCTCGATCCTCTCGAGGTCCCGCTCCAGGCGCTCGCCTGCCGCATCCGAGGATGCCGAAGCGCCGGGCCGGCCTGCCGGGCCGGCGAGGTTAGACGGGATAGCCATCCGCGAGGGTGGGGAGCGGTCCCATGGCCGCGCCGGCCGTGGCGGGGGGAGCGCCGCACAGCCGCAAGAGGCGGCCGAGCGTCGCCCGGAGGTCCCCGCGCGGCACGATCGCGTCGATGAGTCCGTGCTCGAGCACGAACTCGGCGGTCTGGAACCCGTCCGGAAGTTTTTGCCTGATGGTTTGCTCGATGACGCGCCGCCCCGCAAACCCGATCAGCGCCCCCGGCTCGGCCAGGATGATGTCGCCCTGGAAGGCGAAGCTGGCGGCCACCCCCCCGGTGGTCGGATCGCAGAGCACGGAGATGAACGGGACGCCAAGCTCGCTGAGCCGTCCCACGGCGACGCTGGTCTTGGCCAGCTGCATGAGCGAGAGGGCGCCTTCCTGCATCCGGGCCCCCCCGGACGCGGAGAAGAGCACGAGCGGCCAGCGCCGCTCGCCGGCCCGCTCGGCGCTGCGGGCCACCTTTTCTCCCACGACCGCGCCCATGCTCCCGCCGAGGAAGCCGAACTCCATGGCGCCCACGACCGTGCCCCGCCCCTCGATCGCGCCGGTCCCGGTGATGATCGCTTCCGGTACCCCGGTCCGCCGCTGCGCCTCCTCGATCCGCGCGGGGTAGGGCTGCTCGTCCACGAACCCCAGGGGATCGTCGGGCACGAGCCCTTCGTCGTGCTCCTCGAAGGACCCCTCATCGAGCACGAGCGCCAGGCGGTCGGCGGCCGAGAGCCGATGATGGTAGCTGCACCGGGGGCACACCCGCAGCTTGCGTTCCAATTCTTTGCGGTACACAAGGGTCGCGCAGCGGGGACACTTTGACCACAGGCCGGCGGGAACGTCCCGGCGCCCGCCGGAGGGGTCGTCCGGACGGCGGATCCAGTTCAGCACCGGGGGGAGCTCCATTCCCAAAGACAGGGATGGCTCAAATTGCCTTGATTATACCGTAGGACTCCCGGGCGCGCAAAAAGCCCGCCGGGAGGCCGGGATCGCCGGGAGGCGGGAGAGCGCCGTCCGCGGTCACGGGGGGCTGCAGCGGCCGCGGCGGCCGGGTGTGAGGCCTGCGCCTCCGCGTCGCCACACGGCTGCGGCACGCGAAAATGAGCCGCCGGGGAGGATGTTATAATGGAGACGCCATTCAAAGGAGGGATTGTCCATGGCAATTGAACAACCCAGCGCGCCCGCGAGGCGGCGGGGGCCTGAATATCCGGCCGCCGCGCTGGCGGTCATCCTCGTGATCGTCGTTGGGACCCTGCTCGGGGGCGTCGTCCTCCCCCAGTACCTGAACATGCGCCCTGTCATCTCGGCGCAGCAGGTCTCACCAGCCTCGCCTGCCGCCCCGCCGGCGGCGCCCGCC
>DATHLI010000059.1:0-6034 GCA_035488355.1 bacterium
CCCGGCACGACGTTGACCGTGTTGGGCGTCACCTCACACCGGCCGGCCGTGGTGCGCACCTCCGGGAGTTCGGCGGCGAGCGCCCGCAGCCCCAGCACGATCCGGCTCGCGGCCACCAGGGCGTCATGCCGATCGGCCAGCGGGGTCGGCCCTGCGTGGGCCGCCTGGCCGGTCACCTCCACCCATCCCCAGGCGATTCCCTCCACCCCTTCCACGACGCCGATCTGCGCCCGGGCGCGCTCCAAGATCGGCCCCTGCTCGACGTGCAGCTCCACGTACGCGGCGGCCGCCCGCATGCGGTCGTCGACCGACCCGCGGTAGCCGATGCGGCGCAGTTCGTCCTCGAAGGTCCGGCCCTCGAGATCCCGAGCGCCATAGGCCTGCTCCAGCGTGAGCTGCCCGCAGACCACCCCGCTCGCCAGCATCGCCGGAGCGAACCGCGCGCCTTCCTCGTTCGTCCAGCAGACGACCTCGAGGGGACGGCGCGTCCGGACGCGCGCGTCGGCGAGCGCTCGGATCGTCTCGAGGGCGGCGAGGACCCCCAGGGCGCCGTCGAACCGGCCCCCGGTCGGCACCGTGTCGAGGTGGGACCCGCACACCACCGGCGCCGCCTCTGGGTCCGTGCCCGCGACCCGCCCGTAGATGTTGCCGAGGTCGTCGACGCGGACCGCACACCCGGCGTCCCGCAGCCAGCGGGTGAGCAGGTTCCGGGCATCGCGGTCCTCATCGCTCAACGCGAGCCGCCGCACCCCCCCTGCGGGAGTGCGCCCCACCGCGGCCATCGCGATCACCGTGTCCCAAAGCCGCTCGCCGTTGACCAGGGTAGCTTCGGGCATCTCAATCCTCCTCCGCCCTGGTTCGCCGGGATTCCGGGACGTCCCTGGACAGAAGGTCCCTGGTCCGTTCGGCACGCGCCGCGGACGCCGCCCCTCGGTGAGGGCGGGGGCAAGGCCCCGGATCAACGGCGCAGAATAGTGGCCTCGGCCCAGGACACCGGATGGAGGTATCCATGAGCGACATCTCGCGCCTGCGCTCCGAAGGCGATCTCAACATCTCTCCGCGGCGCGCCCGCTGGCAGGCCGCGGCGCTCGACGCGGAGACACAGGCGCTCCTTGAGGAAGATGCACGCTACTTCCTCCACCAATCGCTCTCGACCCCCTGCCTGAACGCGCTGCGCGGGTGCGGCGGGGCGATCATCGAGGATCTCCAGGGCCGCCGGTATCTCGATTTCCACGGCAACTACGTGCACCAGGTCGGCTTTGCGAACCCGGCCGTGATCGCGGCGATCAAAGCGCAGCTCGACCGGCTGCCGTTTTGCACCCGCCGCTACACGAACCGGCCGGCGGTGGACCTCGCAAAAAAGCTGGCCGCGCTCGCACCCGGCGATCTGAACAAGGCGCTCTTCTGCCCCAGCGGCACCGGGGCGATCGGCATGGCGCTCAAGCTCGCGCGGGCGGCCACGGGCCGCCACAAGACGGTGTCGATGTGGGACGCCTTCCACGGCGCCTCGATCGACGCGATCTCGGTCGGGGGCGAAGAGATCTTCCGGGGCGGAATCGGCCCCCTGCTGCCCGGCACCGAACACGTCCCGCCGCCCGACCCCTACCGCTGTGTCTGGGACTGCCACCGCCGCGGCGGCTGCGACCTCAAGTGCGCCGACTACATCGAGTACGTCCTGGGGAAGGAAGGCGACGTGGCCGCGGTCATCGCCGAGACGGTGCGCAGCACCCCGGTCGTCCCGCACCCGCGGTTCTGGCAGGCGGTCCGCCGTGCCTGTGACCGGCACGGCGCGCTGCTCATCCTCGACGAGATCCCCACCGCGCTGGGGCGGACGGGGACGATGTTCGCCTGTGAGCACTACGGGGTCGTCCCGGACATGCTCGTGGTGGGCAAGGGCCTGGGCGGAGGGATCCTCCCGCTCGCCGCGCTCATCGCCCGCGACGGCCTCGACGTCGCCGGAAATCGGGCGCTCGGCCATTACACGCACGAGAAGAATCCGGTCGCCTGCGCGGCCGCGCTCGCCACGATCGACTATATCGAAGCCCACGGGCTGCTGCCGCGCGCCCGCGACCTGGGACGCTCCACCCTCGACCGGCTGCGGGCGATGATGACCGCTCACCCGCTGATCGGGGATGTGCGCGGGCTCGGCCTCCTGCTCGGGATCGAACTGGTCGCGGATCGGGCCACGCGCGCCCCGGCGCCCGAGCAGGCGGAGGCGGTGATGTACGCCGCCCTGTCCCGGGGGCTGAGCTTCAAGATCACGATGGGCAATATCATCACGCTCGTCCCGCCGCTGACGATCACCGACGAGGACATGGACCGCGCGCTCGGCATCCTCGACGAGTGCCTGACCGAGGTCGAACGGCGCGGCCCGGGATAGCGGCCGGCTCCACGTGACCGGCCGTCAAAATGTGGAGGTCCGCGCGCTGCCCGCGACCAGGATCGCCCCGGTGAGCAGGGCGGCGGCGGCCGTGAGCGATGGAGCGAGGAAACTCCCGGTGGCGTCGTAGACGGCCCCGCCGAATGCGGGCCCGATAATCTGCCCGAGGCCGAAGGCCGCCGTCATGACGGCCAGCGTGCGGCGTGGATCGCCGGTCGAGAGCCGCTGCCCTCCGATGAGACCGAGCGCCGTGATCCCCATGATCGTGCCGCCGAGGAGTATCGCCGCGAGAAAGATGCCGGCCGGCGCGAGCCAGAGCACGCTCGCCGCCACGCCCGCGGCTTCCGTTGCGCAGGCCAGGGCAAAAGCGCGGGCGAGGTCGATCTTTTCGGCGATGGCGGTCCACATGGCCACCGACGGCACCGCGGCGACCCCAACCACGACCCAGACCAGCGTCTCCAAAGACCGCACCGCGGGCGACCCGCGAACGATCGCGACGAGAAACGTCGCTGTTATGACGTAGCCGAAGCCAAAGAGGCCATAGGCCGACGCGAAGGCGGTCAAACCGCGACTCCCCGATGCCCCCCGCGATGATCCGGCCCCGGCCGGCTCGATGCGGTCGGGTATGAGGCCGGCCGCAACGGGGAGCGCGAGGAGGGAGACAAGTCCACTGGCGAGCCAGAGCACCCGCCAGCCGCCGCCCCAGGCGGCGACCATGAAGACAAGCACCGCCGACACCGCGATGCCGGTGCCGACGCCCGCAAAGTGAACGGCGGCAAGGTCGGGCCGGCCGGCCGCTCTGAGGCGATCAAGCACGAGAGCCGAAGCAAAGACGAGGACGAACGCGCTCGCCACACCGCCGGCGAAGCGCAACGCTGCGAGCGCGACGATCGACGACGGGAGCGCCATAGCGCCGGTCGTGACGGCGCTGGCCGCCACTCCCAGAAGGAGCCACCGTCGCCTGGCTCCACGCAGCGCCGGTGTCGCTGCGAGCACCGCTCCGGCGAGATAGCCGGCAAAGTTTGCCGACGCGAGCAGCCCGGCCGCGCTCTTCGTCATCCCCAGATCCTGCGCCATGCGCGGCAGAATCGGCGTGTAGACAAAACGGCCGATGCCCATCGCGGCAGCCAGGGCGACGAGGCCCCCCAACGCGAGCGCCAACGGACGCGGCTCGTGACGATCCATCCTCTGAGGCCCGGGCGGCTACACGTTCCCGCTGGCGTAGAGCCACCGGGCGACCAGCGATTCGGTGTCTCCGCCGAAGGCCTCGCGCGACCCTTCGGTCACAATCGTGCCCGTGCGCATCACGTACACGTAGTCCGCGATCTCCAGGGCGCGCTTGATGTTCTGATCGACCAGCAGGATCGCCTTGTCCCGCCGCGCCAGGTCTTTGATCAGATCGTAGATCAACGCGGCCACGCGCGGCTCGATGCCCGCGGTCGGCTCGTCGATCAGGAAGACGGCGGGATCGTGCATCAGGCTGCGGGCAATTTCCAGCTGCCGCTGCTGGCCGCCGCTCAGCGTGCCCGCGGCCTGCCGACGCCGTTCCGCCAGAATGGGGAACTGCTCGAGCGCGCGCTGCACCAGCGCCTCGACCCGGCCGCGCTGGCTCCGGTACTGCCAGGCCCCCAACCGTAGGTTGACATCCACCGACAGGTACGGAAAGATGCTGGGGCGCTGCGGGAGATACGCAACCCCGTGTCTCCCCATCTCGTGGGCCCCGAGGCCGTTGATGAGCCGGCCGTCCAGGAGGACCTGGCCCTCCCACGGCGGGAGAAACCCGAAGAGCACCCGGAGGAGCGTCGACTTGCCCGTCCCGTTGGGCCCGAGCACGCAGCGAATCTGCCCCCGCGCGGCCTCGACGGAGACCCCCTGCAGGATGTTGATGCCGGGCAGGTACCCCGCCACGAGGTTCCTCGCGGCGAGCGAGGGGATCACGCCGACCGGGGAGATCGCGCCGGGCGCCGGGGTGACCATGCTCAGAGACCCGAGTACGCCGAGAGCACGGTCTGGTCCGCCCGCACCTGCGCCGGAGGACCGTCCGCGAGCTTGCGCCCTCGGGCCATGACCACGAGACGGCGCGCGATTCTCAGGATCGACTCCATGTCGTGGTCGACGACGACAAGCGTCCGGCCCGATTGATGCAGCTGCTGGATCCGCTTGATCAGCTCGCCTCTCAACAGCGGATGGACGCCGGCAAACGGCTCGTCGAGGAAGAGGATGGCCGGGTCCAGCATCAACGCCCGCCCGAGCTCGAGGAGCTTCTGCTGGCCGCCCGAGAGGTTCTTGGCGGACAGGTGCTCCAGGTGCGCGAGGTTCAGGAACTCCAGGGTGGTGCGCGCGCGCTTCGTGACCGCGCCCCACGTCGAGCGCGGGCGCGTCAACCCTGGGACGAGCATATTCTCCAGCACGGTCATGCGGCCGAACAGCTGCGTCAGCTGAAATGTCCGCGCCACGCCGTGCGCGGCGAAGGCGTGCGCCGGGAGGCCGTTCGCGCGCCGCCCGCGGAGGAAGACCTCGCCGGCGTCAGGGGTCAGGTGGCCGGTGAGCAGGTTGATGAGCGTCGTCTTCCCGGAACCGTTGGGCCCGATCAGTCCGATCAGATCGCCCTCCACCACGATCAGCTCGACGGCATCGACCGCCACGATGCCGCCGAACCGCTTTCGCAGCGTCGCCCCATGCACCAGCGCTCCGCCGTCCGTCATATGCGCGACCCTTCCTGGCCGACGCTCCTCGGCGCTGGCCGGGCGCTGCGCACCTCGCCCACGCGGGCGAACTGCAGCCAGATCGGCGTCAGCAGGCCGTTGCGGGCAAAGCGCATGGTCAGGAGCAGGATGACCCCGAAGAGCACGAGCCGCCACTGCCCGTAGGCCCGCAGGAACTCCTGCAGCACCTCCACGCCGAACGCGCCGCCCACGGCCGTGGGAATCCGCTCCATCCCGCCGATCACGGTCATGACCACGACCACGGCCATGAGATCCAGCGACCCGAGGCTGGGGGTGAGGATCCCGATGTAGTGCGCGTAGAATCCGCCGGCGAGCCCCGCGAACCCGCTGGCGATCGCAAATGCCAGGATCCGAAACCGCGCCACGCCAACCCCCGACGCCGCCGCGGCCTGCTCGTCCTCCCGGACGGCCCGGAAGAACAGGCCCCAGCGGGAGTGCACGACCGCGCCCATCACCGCCAGCGAGAAGACGAGGAGCCCGAACGCGGTGTAGAAGTAGGGCAGCCTGGAGCCCGGGAGGAAGAGCGGCGCGGTGTGCAGCCCCGCCATGCCGGCCGTCACCTGGTCCTCGGTCGAAAACGTGATCCGGACGATCTCGGAGAAGCCCAGGGTGAAGATCGCGAGGTAGGGCCCGCTCATCCGCAGGCAGACCCACCCGATCAGGCCTCCGACGGCGCCGCAGAGGGCCACACCGGCCGCCATGCCGAGCGGGATCGGCAGGCCGTACCAGTTCACCAGCAGGGCGGACGTGTATCCTCCCACCGAGGCGAACGCCATGTGCCCGAGCGAGAACAGGCCGACATACCCGACCAGCAGCGACCAGCTCGCCGTCAGGATCCCGTAGAACATGGCGATGATCGCGACGTGCATCCAGTACGAGTTGAGGAGGTGCGCGTAGGCGAGCAGCGGGACCGCGGCGGCGAGCAGCA
>DATHLI010000060.1:0-14055 GCA_035488355.1 bacterium
AAGGGCCAGATCGGTGAGGATCTCGCCCAGGAATACCCATGAGCCGTGCCCCCGGCGGGTGATGATCAGGGTGTTCTTGCCGTACCAGCCGAGGCCGGCGCGGCGCGCCGCTGCCCGGTCGATCACCGGGCCGGTGTCCACATAATAGCGAGCGACAGTTGCTCCCCGGCTGAGGAGAAACGACGCCAGCCTGTGGAGACGAGGCTCCATGACCTTGTGGTAGTCCTCGCCCCAGGCATAGCGGCTGATCCGGCCGCGGGGGGGCCGGGGGTCATCGAACGGGGCGCCCCCAATCGATGCGTCTTCGGCCGGAGCGCTCCCCGCCGGAGGGTCCCCAGCCGGACCGTCCTCATCCGGCTGGTCGCTCCCATAGTACAGGCCGACCACCACGAGGGCGCGGGCGCCGGGCACGACGGTCTCGGGCAGGGGAGACCTGACGGAGTTGCGGGCCATGTAGGCCATCTCGCCGTGATAGCCGCGGCCGACCCAGTCCGCGAGGGTCCTGCCTTCCTCGGCAAACGGGGCGCTCGTGGTGATGCCGCACAGGTCGAACCCGGCGGCGCGCGCCTCATTTTTCACTTCTTGGGCAAGGCGCTGCGCATCGGCGGGACGCTCATGTGTAGTGGAATGCGTGCCCATATGCGCTCTCCGCCCCAGTATAACAAAACTCACTTCGCGGGCGTTCGGGCCCGGAGCGAGGGGGCACGGGGGCGAGGGGAGCCGGCCGCTGCGAATGGCAGGAGCCGGAGGAGTTCCCCTCAACCGCTGGAACCTGTGGTGGCATGAACGGCGCCACCCTCACCCCTTCGCTCATGGTTTCAGAGGTTGCCCGCGCGTTTGGCCGCCACCAGGTGCTTCGATCGGTGACCTTTGCCGCCCGCACAGGTGAGATGGTCGGGATCGTCGGCGAGAACGGGGCGGGAAAGTCCACGCTGCTGCGGATCATCGCCGGGCTCTTGCCGCCGTCCCGGGGCCGGGTCGATCTGCGGGGACGAATCGGCTACTGCCCACAAGAGCCACAGGTGCACCTCGGGCTGACCGTGGCGCAAAACCTCGAGTGGTTTCGCGCGGCGTATCGCCTCAGTGACGGGGGGCGGACCGAAGCGCTGGTGGACGCCCTGGCCCTCCGGCAGCACCTGACCGCGCTGGTGAGCGACGTGAGCGGCGGCACGAGACAGAAGCTCAACCTGTTGCTGGCCCTGATGCACGACCCCGAGATCCTGCTGCTCGACGAGCCCTATCAGGGCTTCGATTGGGAGACGTATCTGGGGTTCTGGGGGTTGGCGGAGGAGTTCCGGCGCGCCGGCAGGGTCATCGTCGTGATCTCACACCTCTTCTTCGAACGGGGACGGTTTGACACCCTGCTGCGCCTCCGCGACGGCGTGGTCGCGCCGGAGGCCGCCGCGTGATCTCGCAGTCGTTGACCGCCCTCCGGCTCAGCCTGATGGAACAGAAGCACAACCATTTCGCGATGCTGCTCCTCGCGCTGTACCTGCCGGCGTGGTACGGCATCATCTACGGACTCACGGACAACGCCTCGATCGGGTTCAAGCTGCGCGCCTTCAATGTGTTCGTGGCGACGAGCCAGCACCGCCTCGGACTCCTCACCGGCATGCTCAACGCCACGACCCTGATCATGGGGTTCGTCGCGCTGACCGGGGTCCGCCGGTCCGCGCCGGTCGATCGGCGGCTGGTGCTGTGCGGCTACTCACGGTCGGGGTTGATCACCGGGCGCTTCGCCGCGCTGGCCGTGGCATCGACGCTGGTCGCTGCGTACGCGGTCGCCGTGCTGGCGGCGTTCACCCCGCCCCGGCATCCCGGGGTGGTCTTCGCCGGAACGTTCGGCGCGGTGCTGACCTACGCGGCCGTCGGCGTGCTGGTCGGGGTCGCGGCCCGGGGAGACCTGGAAGGGTTCTTCCTCATCATCATGCTGAGCCTGGTCGATACCTTTCTCCAGAACCCCATCGGCAACCCCGCGGCCAACCGGGTGGTCGTCGAGTACTTTCCTTCCTACCTGCCGATGCAGATCGTGGCCGGCGGCGCGATCGCCGACCGCGTCGCGTGGTGGCAGTTCTGGGGCAGCCTGGGCTGGGCGGTAGGGTTGGGAATCCTGGGGCTCCTCGGCTTCTGGCACCGCACCCGGATCGCGCGGCCGCACGCATGAGCCCGCGAAGCCCGGGCGACCCGGAGCGGACGGCGGCGCGATGCTCGGGATAATCACCGAAGTTATCGGCCCCGTCCTATTGATCACGGCCGTCGGCTACGCGCTCGGCCGCAGCCGCCTGGTGGTGGCGCAGCCGCTGACGGCGCTCTCCGCCCTGGTCCTCATTCCGGCCCTCGTCTTCTACGCGCTGACGACCTCGACGTTGCCGCGGGCGGCGTTTGCCCGAATCGGCAGCTTCATCGTAGTCCAATTCCTTCTCGTGGCGTTCGTAGTGTGGGTATTTGCCCGGCTGCATCGCTGGGAGCGAGTCCGGATCGCGGGAGTCCTGCTGGCCACCCAGATCTCGAATGCGGGAAACGCCGGCCTGCCCCTGGTGTTCTTCGCATGGGGCCAGATGGGGCTGACCTCGGCCGTCGGGTATTTTGCGGTGCAGGCCGTCCTCGTCAACCTGCTCGCCGTCTACATCGGCGCCGGAGCGACTTCGAGCGGGGCTCATCCCGCCCAGGCACTGCTGCGGCAGCCGGTTACGTATGCCATCGGAGCGGGCGTGCTCTTGAATCTGCTCGGGATCGGCCTGCTGGTACCCATCGCCAAAGCGGCTCAATTGCTCGCCAACGGCGCAATCGCCATCATGCTCCTGGTCGTCGGAGTACAGCTGGCAGAAGTGCGGGTGGCGGCGGATCTTCACACGGTGTGGTTCGCCGTGGTCGTCCGGCTCCTGGTCGCGCCGCTCCTGGCGTGGACGACCGCGCCTCTGCTGGGGCTCGAGGGGGCGCTCCGGGATGTGAGCATCCTCCTCGCGAGCCTCCCGACGGGGGTCTCCGCGGCCGTGTGGGCAACCGAGTTTCGCACCGAGCCGGGGTTGGTCAGCAGCATCGTCGTCATCACGACACTGCTCAGCCCCGTGACAATTACGGGCCTGCTGCTGTTGCTCCGCTGAAGCGTCCGGAGGCCTCCCAGGGCCCTGCGGATCAGGCGGGGTAGGCGGGGCGGAACCCCACGATGTGAAACGTCCCCAACCGGGTGTTGGACGTGGGCTGCCAGTCGACGGCAATCGGCGCGGCAAAGTCGGGCGCGAGCCGTCCGTGCTGTATCCAGTGCCGGGCGTGCGGGTCGTTCAGGATGGCCGGGCTCGCCTTGGCCACGAGCGTGAGGGGACCGTCGACCACGTGCACCTCGTCCAGTTCCTTGATCGCCTGAAGCGCGGAGCGGAGCCTCTCCCGCACATTCCCGTCCGGGGTGGGCCGGACATTGACCAGGCCGATGTTCCGTCGGAGCGGGCCGATGATCTTCACGTTGGCGAGCTCGGGCGTCACCCCGGCCTCCCGGAGGACGGCGAGCACGACCTCATTGGCACGCGCGACGGCGCGCCCGTGGTACTCCGGCGCCACGAGCGGCTTCAGGAGGTGCTTGAGTTTGCATCCCTCCCGGCCCGGATTTTCGCCGATTCGAGGCGGGCGGACTCGGAGCGCATCGGCCAGCGCCCCGATCTCGGGCTTCCCGAGATCGAGCAGGGGAGCGTAGTAGCCGTTGCAGACCTTGAGCCCAAGCTGGCCCCACGTGTCGCTGCGGTTGGCCCCTGTGAGCACCAGGCGGCCCCCGGCGACCGCCTTGACCATCCCGAGCTTGATCTCGCGCGTGCACCGGTTGCAGGCTGGGCCGGCGGCCTGCACGCGGTGCTGCTTGAACTGTCCGAGGAGGCAGCGCTGCTGCAGCCCGAGCTGCTCGGCGACCTCCAGAACGATCTCGTTGCCCCGAGTGTAGGCATACTGGCCCATGTTGACGGTGATGAGCAGCACGTGGGCGGCGCCCAGGGCGTCGCGGGCCAGCGCGGCGGTGACGGTGCTGTCCAGTCCGCCGCTGAAGGCCACCACGACCGGTTCGCCCCTGGTCGTCGCGCGGATATCTTCGATGAGGGCCGTCTGAGCGTCCACGCCGCAAGCGTAGCATAGAGGAGATGCATTTGCTCGGCGTGAAAAGGCGGGTCACGAGAGAGCCAGCGCGGGCTCACCGGAGGTGCGAAATGGAAAGGCGGGCGTGGGTGGCAGTGCTGGCTGTGGCCCTCGCCGCCGGGCTGTGCCCGGCGGGCGCGGCCGGCCAGGGCCAAGCGCAGATGACCTTCTGGAGCTGGCGGGGCGAGGACCGGGCGTTCTACGAGGGCATGATCAAGCAGTTCGAGGCGCAGAATCCCGGGACGTCGATCGAGTTCCAGACCTACAAGCCCACCGAGTACAGCACCGTGCTGTCGGCGGCGATGCAGGCGGGCAAGGGGCCGGATATCGTGCACCTGCGGGCCTACGGGGCCCTCCAGCCGTTCGCGCGGCCGGAGTTCCTCGTGCCGCTCGAGGACAAGGTGCCTGAGTTGAAGACGTTTGCCCGTCAATGGCTCGACGGCGCCCGCAGCAGAGCCGATGGGATGGTCTACGGCGTGCCGTTCGCGGTGCAAGGCCTCGTGATCTTCTACAACAAGAAGATGCTTCAGAGCGCCGGCGTCGCACCGCCGAAGACCTGGGATCAGTTCATCGCGGCCCTCAAGGCCCTGAAAGATCGCGGGGTCACGCCGCTGGCCAACGGCGGCAAAGAAGGTTGGACGCTCGAGATCGCGATGGGCGTGCTGGGCCCCAATTTCTACGGCGGCACCAACTTCTACGAAGCCGTCACCCGCGGCCAGACCACGTTCAAGAGCCCGCAGTTCACCGAGGCGCTGGCGAAGATGCAGGAGATCCGGCCCTACATGTCCTCGGGGTTCATGGGGGTCGCCTACACGGACATGCAGCAGTTGTTCATCAACGAGCAGGCGGCGATGTTCATCGGGGGGATCTGGGAGCTCGGCTACTTCAAGAGCCAGAACGGATCCCTCGATATCGGCGTCATGCCCGGGCCGGTGGCGCGGGCGGGGGACGCGCCGTGGATCAGCAGTTACGACGATGGCAACTATGGGGTAAACGCCAGGAGCGCCAATCCGTCCCTGGCGTTGAAGTTCATCCGGTTCACGGCGTCCCGGGAGTGGGGACAGGCGTTCACCGACCAGCTCAGGCAGATCTCGGCGGTGCCGGGGGTGGTGATCCACGACCCGCAGCTCCAGGAGGTCCAAACCTGGATGCGGCACGCCACGCCGTACATCATGCTGGTCGGCTTCCGGTGGAAGAACCCCACCGGCAGCGAACTGATCCAGAGCGATCTCCAGGGGCTCTTCGCCGGCCGGATGACCCCGCAGCAGGTTGGCGAGGACGTGACGCGGGGTTTGTCCACATGGTTTGAGCCGTTCCGAGGGCAGTAGCGCGGACGCACCGCGGGCATCGAGGGGGCAGGGGGGCCGGCCCAACGCCGTGCGCCCGAGCACCTGGGCCGGGGCCCGTCCAAGCCCCGGCCCTCGCCGTCTCTCGTACCGGCTGAGCCGGGCGCTCTGGGTCGCGGCGTGCCTCGCGCCGGCGCTCCTCCTCTTCACCGTCGTCGTCGCCTACCCGATCCTCAGCGCCATGGCCTACAGCCTGTTCCGCTGGGACGGGATCATCAGGGGTGGCTTCGCCGGCCTGGCCAACTTCCGGCGGCTGTTCGGGCAGTACCCCTACAGCGCGCGGATGCTCACCGCGTTCTGGCACAATGTCTGGACGTTTGTACTGACGATGGTGATTCAGAACGGGCTCGGCCTCCTGTTCGCCGCGCTGCTGGCCGGCCGGACCTGGGGAGCGGGGGCGTACCGGGCGATCTTCTTCATGCCGGTCACCCTCTCGCTGGTGATCGTCGGGTTCCTGTGGCAGCTGTTCCTCAACCCCGTCTGGGGGATCGTCAACAAGGGCCTCGCGCTGATCGGGCTGGCCAGGCTGACCCTCCCCTGGCTGGGGGATGCGCACACCGCGCTCGTGTCGATCGTCCTGGTCAACGCGTGGCGGTGGGTGGGATTCCCCACCATCGTGTTCCTCGCCGGAATGCAGGCGGTCCCCGACGAGTACCTGGAGGCGGCCCGGCTCGACGGCGCGGGATCCGGGGCGATCTTCCGGCGGGTGCTCCTGCCCCTCATCGCTCCTCAGGTCAACATCATCGTGATCCTGACGTTCATCGGGGCGTTCAACTGGTTCGAGCTGCCCTACGTGATGCAGGGGGTCACGGGCGAGCCCAACCACGCGACCGACGTGCTCGGGCTCCTCTTCTACCGCTCCGCGTTCGGCGCGGTGGACACCGGCAACCCGGACGTGGGCCTGGGCTCGGCGATCGCGGTGGTGATGTTTGCGCTGGTGCTCGCATTTAGCAGCATCGGGGCGGTCTATCTGCGCCGGCGGGAGATCGAGGCGTGACGTCGCGGTCGGGGCGCCCGGCGGGCGGGGGCGCCTGGGGGACGATGCTCGCAGTCCAGGCGCTTTTGATCGCCAACAGCCTGCTCGTGCTCCTCCCCATGTTCTTCATGGTGCTGTCCTCGTTCAAGACGACCCGGGAGATCTTTCAGCGTCCCTTCGGCTTCCCCGCCAGGTGGACCTGGCAGAACTACACGGGGGTCTGGGAGGCGGCCCACTTCGGCATCTACTTTCGCAACAGCCTCGCCGTCACGGTTGCGGCGATGGCGCTGCTTCTCGTGACGGGCACCCTCGCGGCCTACGCGCTGGCCCGGTTCCCGTTCCGGGGGAACGATCTGATCTACCTCTATTTCCTCACCGGGATCATGGTGCCGATCCGCCTGGCGATCATCCCGCTGTTCATCTTGATGCGGGACCTGCGTCTCTTGGATACCCACTGGTCGCTCATCCTCGTCTACGCGGCCTCGGGGCTGCCCAGCGCAATCTTTATCCTGGCGGGATTTTTCCGCGCGGTCCCGCGGGAACTGGACAACGCCGCCCGCATCGACGGCGCCGGGGAGCTCGGCATCCTCGTCCGCGTGATGCTCCCCCTCGTCCGGCCGGCGCTGGCGATCGTCACCATCTACAACATCATCCCGATCTGGAACGACTTCTTCTTCCCGCTGGTCTTCATCCACCAGGACCGGCTGAAGACGCTGCCGCTGGGCTTGACCGTGTTCTTCGGCGAGTTCGCGACCAACTGGGCGCTGCTGTTCGCCGGCCTCACGCTGGCGGCCGCCCCCGTGGTGGGGCTCTACGTCGTGATGTCGCAGCAGTTCATCAAGGGGCTCACGGCGGGGGCGGTGAAAGGGTAGCTGGGGAAGCTGCGCCGTGGCGATCGATCAGCCGTCCCGCGATGATTTGATGCACGAGCGGTCGCCCGTGCCCGGGATCTCGCGCAATGTCTGGTGGCTCGGGCTGACGAGCTTCTTCACCGACATCTCCAGCGAGATGCTCTACCCGCTCGTGCCCATCTTCGTCACGGTCACGCTGGGCGCGCCGGCGGTTGCGGTCGGCGTGATCGAAGGCGCGGCTGAGGCGACCGCGAGCTTCCTCAGGCTCTTCTCCGGATGGCTCTCGGACCGGCTGGGCAGGCGCCGTGGGATCGTGATCGCCGGCTACGCCCTCTCGGCCGCGGCCAAGCCGCTCCTGGCCGCCGCCGGATCCTGGCCGGTCGTCCTGGCGGCCCGGGTCGCCGACCGGGTGGGGAAGGGCGTGCGGACGTCCGCGCGGGATGCGCTCCTCGCCGATTCCGCGTCTCCCGAAACGCGCGGGCGCGCGTTTGGGTTCCACCGGAGCGCGGATACGATGGGGGCGGTCCTCGGACCGCTACTGTCGATCCCGCTGCTCGCCGCCGCCCATAATCAGATTAGGCCCCTGTTCCTCCTCTCGATCGTTCCGGCCGGGTGCGGCCTCGCCGCGCTCTTCCTGGTCCGCGACCGCCCCGCGGCGGCGCGGCACGTCAGCCTTCCTCGGCTCTCATATACGGCCCTCGACGCGCCGTTCCGCCGGTATCTGGTGGTCCTCCTGATCTTCGCCCTCGGGAACAGCAGCGACGCGTTCATCATCCTCCGCGGGCGGCAGTTGGGTCTGTCCCTCACGGGGGTCATCCTGGCATACGCGGCCTACAACTTTGTCTACTCACTCTCGGCCTATCCGGCGGGGATCCTCTCCGACAGAATCGGGCGGCGCCCGATGGTCGTCGCCGGGTTCGCCTTCTTCGCCGCCGTCTACCTGGGGTTCGCCGCCGCCGGAGCGCCCTGGCAGTTCTGGAGCCTCCTGGCCGTCTACGGCCTCTACATGGGCCTCACGGACGGCCTGACCCGCGCCATGGCCGCGGACCTGTCGGCGCCGGAGGTCCGGGGCACCGCGCTTGGCTGGGTGCAGATGGTGTCGGGCGCGGGGGCGCTTGCGGCCAGCCTCGTCGCGGGCGCGCTGTGGACGGAGGTTGGTCCGGCGGCGCCGTTTGCCTACGGCGCAACGCTCGCGGCGCTGGCGGCGGCGTGTCTCGCCTTCTGGACGGTGGGTCCGGCGGCGGGGCCCCAACCGGCGGGCCCCCGGTCCTCCACGATCAGCGGCGGATAGCGGGGGCGGCCGGCATCGGCACATCCCCCTTGATGGCCCGCCAGAGGATCCGGTTGAGCACGGCCGGAGGAACCTCGTCCACCTCGTTGAGCGGAAGCCGGAGCGATTCGGCCGCCCCCGGCGCCGTCGGGGCATTCAGCGCCACGAGCGACTGCCTTGGGGTGCTCGCGGTATAGGTGAACGGCGCGGCCCGGTCTGTGAACGCCCCCAGCAGCGGCTGGGCGGCCGCGTCGAACTGCGTCAGCGGCGGGATGCCCAATATCAGCTCGATTGTCCGCAAGAGCGAGACGGTGCTGTACAGCGTGTGATCGACGGTTCCCCGGCGGACGAAGGCCCCCGCCAGCACGGCGATCGTCCGGTGGGCGTCCACGTGGTCGGGTCCGTTCTGCGCGTCGTCTTCGGTGGCGACGATGACGGTGTCCCCGGCATAGCGTGAGTGTGAGACCGTTTCGACCAGCCGGCCCAACGCGAGATCGTTGTCGGCCACCATCGCCTGAGGGGTGGGGGCGCCCGGCCGGGTCCCGGCCGTGTGGTCCCTGGGGAGCCAGAGGATCATCAACTGCGGGAGCGTTCCCTGCTGCTCGAACTCCCGGAACTCTTTCAGCCATTCGTCGATCCGCGTCTGGTCCGGGACCGTGAGGTCGTACCCGCGGAACCCGGGGGCGACATGGCCGCTGAGGGACGGCATCGTCCCGCGGCTCGGGACCATGCCGAACTCTGTGAACTCCCCGTAAACCCGGTACGACACGCCTGCCCGCGCGGCGCCGTCCCACAGGAATCCGCTCCGCGGGTAGGCCGCGGGCTGTCCGCCCTGGAAGTCGAAGTCTCGCCCGCGGTCGGAATAGTTGGCCGGCCAGTTCTTCTGGACGTAATCGTTCGCGATCGCGGCCATCGCCCAGTTGTGTCCGTCGGCGCTGACTTCCGCATCCGCATAGAAGTTGTCCAGCAGCACGAAGTCCTGCGCGAGCCGGTGATGGTTGGGGGTGGTGTCGCGGCCGAAGAGCACCAGCGACGGGTCACCGTTGCCTTTCGGCAGATCGCCCAGGACCTGGTCGTAGGTGCGGTTCTCCTTGATGACGTAGATCACGTGCTTGATGAGCGACGGGCTGCCCACCCGCCGCGGGATCGCGACGGGCGGCACCGGTCCGCCGGCCACCAGGCGGCTGCGGGTCTCATCGAATCCGTTGTTCTGGACGGTGCGGGCCGTCATGGCGGCCAGCGCCGTTCCCTCCGGCGCCGGAACGATGGAGACCGTGCCGACGATCATGTTGGCGATATACTGAACGTGTCCGGGCGTCTGCCGTGGCAGGGGGCTGGGGCCGCGGGGGTTGGGCCCTGCGCCCAGGCCCTTCGCGTTGGTGACGAACAGGGTCCGCCCATCGCGGGACACCGTCACGGTGGTGGGGTACCAGGCGGTGGGGATGAGGCCGGTGATCCGTGGCGGGGCTCCGGCGGCGGGCGCCGACGCGAGGTCGATGACCGCAACATCGTTGTTGCCCGCGTTGGCAACGAAGAGCCGCCGTCCGTCCGGGCTCGCCGCCACCCCGTCGGGGATGCTGCCTTCCGGAGCGCCCGGATAGGGGGCCAGCGAGACCGTGGCGGCGACGCGATCGCTCGTCGTATCGACGATTGAGACGCTGTCGTCGTCGGTGTTCGCCACGTAGAGCCTCGGGCGGACCGGATCGACCGTCAGAGCCTCCGGATGGAGCCCCACGGCCACCGTCGCAAGCGCCTCGAGGCCGCGGACGCGCAGGACGGTGACGGTCCGATCTCCCCAGTTGCTGACATACGCTTTATCGCCCGCCGGGGTCATAGCAACAGCGTACGGCAGCGGGCCGGTCTGCGCCGACGCTTCCACCTGGCCGGTGGCCAGGTCGACGGCCTGCACGCGATTGGCAAGATTTTCCACGACGAGGAGCGTACGTCCGTCCGGGGTGACCGCCAGGCCGGCGGGGTAAGTGCGGCCGGCCAGGGCGATCTGGCCCGTCTCCGTGAGCCGGCCGGTCTGCATTTCATAGACCCGCACGAGATCGTTGCCGCCCGCCGAGGCAAACAGGCGACGGCCGTCGGGCGCCCACGCGACGCCGGCATACAGCGCTTTGGGCGTCCGGTACGGGATGGTCTGGACCACCTGCCGCGCGGCCGTGTCGACCAGCGCGAGCGACTGGATCCCCTGCCCATCGTTGCTGACCGCGAGATAGCGTCCGTCGGGGCTGAGCGCCGCCCCCAGCGGACGATCGCCGACCGCCACCTGGATGCCGGCAGGGCTGAGGGTCCAGTTGGTGGTCGTCACGCCTTCGGACCCGTGCGGTCCGGGCACGCGATCCCCCGCAGGGACTCCCGCCGCGAGCATCGCGCAGAGGACAGCCAGGACGAACACCGAGAGCGTTCGTGTCATCGAGCACCCGTCGAGATGGCGGAGGGAGGGAGATTCGAACTCCCGAGGGGTTTCCCCCTAGCGGTTTTCAAGACCGCCGCAATCGCCCGCTCTGCCATCCCTCCGCGGCCAGTATATCATCGCGCCTTCCGCGGTCACAAGGATGCGAGCGCAGATCAGGCCGAGGCATCGGCCTCGGCTTCGGAGCGCTCCGCCGCCGCCACGCCGCCCACGCCGATCAGGACGGCCGCGAGGCCGAGCGGGATGCTGAGGAAAAACGGAGCCCATATTCCGACGAGCGCGGCCGCCCCGCCGATCAGCGGGCCGACAAAGAACCCGAGGTCGCCCGAACTGTTGTACACGCCCATCGCGGTCGTGTACCGGTGTTGCGGCACCATCCGGGACACGAGCGTCGTGAAGGTCACGGGGATCATCCCGCCGGCCAAGCCGTAGAGGCCCCCGGCGACGATGAACGCGGCGGAGGAGTTGAGGTTGAAGATAGGCACGAGCAGGCCGATGACCGCCCGGCCGATCACGCCCGGAAGGATCAGCCAGTGAGGGCCCCACCGATCCGCCAGCCGGCCCGTTGGAAGCTGGACCAGGGCATAGGTGAGTCCCTGCACGGTGAGGACCCAGCCGACGACCTCAACGGAGAGCCCCTGCATGGCCATATAAAGAGGAAGAAACGTCATCCAGATTCCGGCCATGCTGTAGTAGAGATGGTTGACGAGACACAGCCTGAAGAAGATCGCGTCCTTGAGGACCTCGCCGGCTCCTCCCGCCGTCATCCCCGGCCGCGGCCGTCCCGGCTCCGTCACCGCGATCACGACGGGGAGGGCGAGAAGGCTGAACACTCCGCCCAGGTAGAATGCCGACCGATCGCCGAAGCGGGCCGCGATGATCCCGCCGATCGCCGGGCCGGTCAGGAACGCCACGGACGTCCAGAACCAGAACACTCCGAACGCCTGCCCGCGCGTTTCCTCGGACGCCGTATCGGCCACCGTCGCGTGCAGCGGCGGCCAGAGGACGGCCCTGGTCACGCCGACGGCGGCGAGCGACGAGCTGACCGTCGCGACGATCCGCGCGTATGCCAGCAAGACCATGCAGACGGCGTTGGCCACCAGCCCCCAGAGCAGGGTGTGGCGCCGTCCGAACCCTCCCACGATGCGTCCTACCTGCATCTCCACGAGGCCCATCGCCAGGCTCAACAGGCTAACCAGGGTGCCGATCTCCGACGCGGTGTAGCCGATCTTGGACAAGTGCAGGGGCAGGACGGGGATCACCACCTGCCAGGAGATGGCCACAAAAAACCCCCCGAGGCCGACCAGAAGGATCTTGGGGATCCGGTGGCCGGCCGGCGCGGGCGCGATGGTGTGCGCGGGACTCTCTGCGCGTGCCTCGAGGGAGGAGAGCGGTGACGGTTGGGGGCGGCTGACCTTCATGCCTGAGATCATTTCGAGAACAGGGCCGAGAGTCCTGGAAGAACGCCCCACGGACCGATCGTCTAGAAGATCGCCCGGGCGGGCATAAAATATTAGGTTCCACGCACACCGCGGGGAGAGCCCATGCCCAGCCTCAGGGTTACGCAGTTCAGAGTCTTGAACTATCGCAACATCGATGACAGCGGCTGGATTCCCATCGAACGCGTGACGGCGCTGGTTGGGCGAAACGAGTCGGGCAAGACCGCGCTGCTGAAGGCGCTGCACAAGTTCAACCCCGCCATCCCGGAGCCCTACCTGCCCCAGCGCGAATTTCCCCGCGACCGCTTCGCCAGGGAGTTCAAGAATGGCAAAGACTGGCCGGTCTGTCAGGTGGAGTTCGAGGTGGACGATGCCCTCCGGGCCCAGCTGCTGACCGAATACAAGAGCGATCAATTGCCCACCCACTTCACGGGCACCCGGTACTACGATGGGCATCTCACGGTGGAGTTCAGCCCGCAGGTCATGGAGGCTCCGCTTGCCCCCGATGCCCTCCTCCAGGCGCTCCGCCGGTTTACGGCCGGCCTCGCGGATATGTTCACGCCGCACGCGGGGGACCCGGCGCCGGGTACCTTGCCGGAGCTCCAGGCGCTCAAGGGCAAACTGACCGAATGGGCGGTGGAGATCGAGTCGGAGGCGCGGCCCCTGCAAACGTTGAGGTCCGAAGAGGGCTTGGCCCTCCTGGCCGGGGTGGCCGAAGAGGCTCCGAAACTGAGCGCGCCGCCGGCCGCGGAGCTGCTCGAGCAGCTAGCCGCCGCCGCCCGGGGGCTCCTGGACCAGGCCCGGGAGCCTTCCAGGCTCTCTCGATGGAAGGAACTGGCGGCCGCCCGCATCCCCGTGTTCATCTACTTCGAGCAATACGGGATCCTGAACAGCTCCATCTACCTGCCCCAGTTCCTCGATCAACTCCAGCGGGACCCCAACACCCCGCGCGTTCGAACGATCTACGCCATGTTCAAGCACGCGGGGCTGACCGCCCAGGAGGTCTTCGATCTGGGCCGGGACATCGTCGACGAGCGACGCCGGATGGGGCTGCCGGTTACCGCCCAGATACTCGAAGCGGAGATGACGAAGCGAGAACTGCGCCAGCTCAAGTTGAATACGGCCTCGCTGGACATCACCGCGAAGTTCTCGACGCGGTGGCACCAGCGCCGCCACCACATCCGGTATCAGGCCGATGGGTCGTATTTCCGGATCTGGGTGGCCGATGACCGGCTCCCCGGCGTTGAAATCGAACTCGAGTCGAGAAGCAAGGGGTTTCAATGGTTCTTCTCCTTCAATCTCATCTTTCTGGTGGAATCGGAGGAAGGGCACAAGGACGCCGTCCTCCTGCTCGATGAGCCGGGGCTGGATCTGCACCCCACAGCCCAGCAAGAACTCGTCGGGTTCTTCGAGGAGCTGGCGCACTTCCATCAGATGCTCTATACCACCCACTCCCCCTTCCTGATCCCCGGCGAGCACCTGGAGTGGGTGAGGGCGGTCCGGGAGGACGCGTTGGGCCACTCGGAGGTCTCGATGGTGGGGATGTGGCCGGACGATCGGGAAACGATGTTTCCCCTGCAGGCGGCGGCGGGATACGCGATGGTGAGGAATCTCTTCGATGGGAAGAAGAACCTGCTG
>DATHLI010000061.1:0-5043 GCA_035488355.1 bacterium
TTTGATGATCCGTTCGATCCGGTGAGAGCGCAGCCTCACTCAGGCCTTTCATCTGTTCGACCCGTTCCCTTTTGCATCCGGAAGGGCAAAATAGGAATAGCAAGTCGATGATGAAGGTACAGGAGGGGAACCGATGAGAAACATCATGGCCATTGCTGCCTTGCTCAGTGTGGTCGCCGTTCCGATACCCGCGCAAGCCCGTCAAGATCGCGGAGATGTTGCCGGCATGGGATGCTTCAATATCCTGCAGGTGGCGGACGCGCTGCGTCTTGCGACGCCCGCGCAAATCGCTGCCTACCATGCTCGACTGGCCCCTGAGTGCCGTGCGCGGCTCCAGGTCGAGGCTTCGTTGATTGTCGGGTCCGAAGATAGCTTCGCGATGCGCGATGGCGAGGTGTGGATCCCCGCGAAGCAAGACTGTGGGTGCGGCGCGTCGGCCCGCGACATGGACAGGGCCATGCACGAGTATGAAATGGATCGCTTCAATAACGAGAAGACTGGAGGCCTGGGCACGGATGGGTGGCAGCGCGAGTGGGGGGCGCGGGCAGGTCCGGCCTGGAATGGAGTCAGTCACGGCGCAGGGGTTGTTGCCGGCGCGGCAGGGATCGCCAATCGCGTTGCGAATGTGCTCGGCCTCGGAGGCACGCTGGTTGGTCGGACTATCAACGGGATCGGGCTCGCCGCCAGCGCGCTCGCCGCGGGCGCTCATGCCGTTGCCAACATGGCGAACGACGCCGCGAGTGGTGGAAACGGGGACAGCGGGGGGCAAGGGGGACAAAGAGACTCTGGAGATAAGGGACCTGACCACGGGCCGTCGTGGTGAAGCCGTGCGGATACCATCCCTGTTGATTGCTGCCGTGCTGTTGGTCTGGCCGACGTGGGCATCGGGTCAGCCAAAAGACAATGCTGCGTATGCGAGCGTGGTGGCGATCGCCGTAGCCACGGGGACGGACTTCCAGGGCGTGGCGAGCGGGGTGGGATTCGTCGTCAGGGCCGATGGGGTGGTGCTGACAGCAGCGCATGTGGTGAAGCAGGCGGTCAACGATGCCGCACACACGCATATTCTGGCGCTGTGGAGTCCGTCCCCGTCGGACAAGCGCGAATACTTCAGCGCGAGCGTCGTCTGCGCGACGCCGCCATCCAAGGCTGCGGAGGTGGCGGACCGGCAGGCCAAGGACGTGGCGGTGCTCCGGCTGGCGCCGGTGCCAAGCACGGACTGGCCAGAGGGCTGGGGGTTTGCTGGCGCTCCCGGCAGTGTCTGGACGGCCCATCGGCAGGCGCTCCCGAAGTTTGCCCCGCTGCCGTTAGCAGAGCGGGGACCGCAGCCCGGCATGGCCGTCAGGATGCCTGGATATGTCGCGTCGGTGCCGCGTTCGTCGGTGAGCAGCGGAACGGTGGGGCGATTGCGGGTGGCGAAGGACGGAACGACGCTGTTTGAGGTTCGGACCCAAGGCCACCGCGCGAGTTCCGGCAGCCCGGTCCTCGGCCCCAATGATCAGGTTGTGGGCATGTGGTCGTGGGATAACCTGACGGATGACACGCTGGGGATGGCCGAGGGCGTTGACGCGCTACACAGGCCGTGCGGCAAGGGATGGGAAATGCACCGGCCGGAGCGGTCTAGCGGCGGCGGTCCTTGACGCGGAAGGGCGCGAGGAGCGTGTCTGTGGCCCGGCGCAGCATCTGCCCGTACCGGTCCGCATCGTAGAACCAGTCCGAGGGAAGGCGCGCGTACGCGACCGCGCGCTCTCCGGGGATCTTGGCGGCCGCGTTGGTAATGATATAGTCGATCGCCTCCCCCGGGTGCAGCGTGACGCCGGCCTGGACGAGCTGGTGGGCGGCCACCGCCTGGGGAATGCCCCGCTCGTACTCGCGGGGATCCTGGGAGAGCACGGTCCGGATCACCAGTTCCTCCGCGCGGACCTCGTGCTGGCGGAGCCGGACGCACTGTTCTTCCAGCAGCTCGGCGACGGCCGGGAGCCGCGCGCGCGCCTCGTCGAGGGTCGCGGCCTGGAAGAGGAGGTCCAGCATCCGCCGCTGCATCGCCGCGACGATCGGCGGGGCATCACCCCGCCGCAGCTCCAGCCCCCGCACCTTCTCCGTGCCGTCCTCGAACACCCCAAAGTAGCGATTGGGGACGCCGACCAGCGGGTGGGTGCGCGACGGAACGAACGCGATCCACCGGTACACCCCCTCCACCGCGATGGGGAGGCCGGTGGCCTCGACGATCCCGCGGGCCAGCGCCTCGTAGTCCGTGCGCGTCGCCCCGGCCCGCTTGAGCCAGACCGAGTCCACGAGCGCGTGCAGCATGGTGTAGCCCTGCGACTCCGCGACGTCCTTCGCGCGCAGGAGCATCTCCCGGCCCAGCGCGGTCGTGCACTCGTGGGCCTCGATCTGGCCGAACCGCGCGTTCTTGTAGCCCTGATAGCCAAAGGAGTTGTGCGTGAGCACGCCGCCCGCCACGACAAAAGCCGATCGAAGCGAAGAGTGGATCCAAGGTAAGACGGCAGGCTCGTCGGCGAGCTCGACGCAGTACACGAAACGCTCCGCGTAGGGGATCTCGTCGAGTGCCGTGACACGGGTGAATCCCAACGAGGACTCGAGCAGGCGCTGGCTCTCCCAGGTCGCCAGCAGCGGGACCCAGTCCCCTACGCGCAGCTGGTCGGCGCGTTTGAGTTGGAGCCGCCCGTTGTCCAAGACGGGGCTCAAGTGGTTCGGCGTCATGAGGAGTTCTCGTTCCCGCATGAGCCGGACCCGAATCATCCGCGCCGGTGCGGGCGTTTTGACGACCTGTTTGACCGGCTTCAGGCACGTCCGGAGCGCGGGGTCAATGCCGGCAACGGCGAGGTCCTCAACCGGCTTGACCCCCGTTGACTCACCGGGAAGATGCGCCTCAACGATCTCGCGGATCGGCGCGATGCGCCAGCGACCTCCCTGCCGGTGAGGCACAAGGGTGCCGCCGTCGAGGCAGACCACGCCGATCCATTTGAGCGCCGCCTGCCGCATATCGTAGAGGTGATGCTCCGCCCCGCTCGTTTCCGCCCGGCGGCGCTTGTAGTAGGCGCGGCGGTCGAGGACCCGCCCGAGCACCCGGGGGATCAGCCCCTGTCGCTTCCGGCAGAGGTGATGGGGGATCCCCGGCACCCGGGCGGCCGGGTCGTCCCGGCAGCAGGCGCAGTTGACTGTCTCCTGGGAGATGTTGTAGCGGCTCATCATCGCCGGGTACATCGCCGCGAAGTCCAGCTCGCCGACCCGTTCGTACGCGCCGATGAGCGGCGTGTACGTCAGCCCGCCGCGGTCGGTGAGGAGCAAGTCGCTGCCCGACTTGAACGCCTCGGGGCGCGACTTCCGCCAGGGGATGAGGATGCCTTCCTGGTAGGCCTGGTCGAGCTGCATGGACGTGATCGTGGTCCCCACGCTGGTCCGCGCCGTGTGCTGGACGGGCATCCGGCCGAGGCGCGCCAGCTCCAGGAGCCCCGGCAGTTCCGCCTCTGCATAGGTAAAAGAGTTGGCGGTGTCCAGGTGCCAGCGGCCCCGCAGGTACGATCCTCCCGCGGTGTACACGATCTGGCCGTACGTCATGTACGAGCGCGGGCGGCGCGTCCGCATCCCCGCGTCCCCGTCGCGGTTCAGCGCAAGCGGACGGCCGCACATCTGCATGAGGCGCCGCAGCCTCGGCATCAGGAACGAGTCGCCCCACTCGGTCAGGATGATGTCGGGATCGTACCGGCGCAGCCACCGGTCGAGCGCCTCCAGCAGGTCCGCCGGCGTCTCTCCCACGAGGCCGCCCTCCTCGCCGTCCACGCCCACGTGGAGCACCGCCCGGTGTCCGTGGTTCGGGTTCGCCGGATCGCCGTCGAGGCGCAGGCGCAGGGTCATGAGCGGCGGCACCGTGTACTCCGCTTCCCAGGGAGACTCCAGCGGCGCGATGTCCCGGATCGTGCCCTCGGGCGTGGCCTCCACGGCGCACCGCCCCAGCGGAAACAGCCGGCGTTCGTACAGATACATCTGCGGCAGCGCGATGTCGCAGTTATAGAACGTCAGGCCGTCGATCCGCGCCAGCCGGGCGACGAGGCGCGGGAACGCCAGGGGATCGGCCACGGTGACCTCAACGACCTCGATCTCGCCCTGCAGCAGGTCCTGCCGTTTCGTGGGGCGGACCGTGACCGATTCCCGGACGCCCCGGCGCGGCGCCGCGCCCCCGAGCAGCGCCGCGGCCTGCCGGAGGGCCGCCGGCGCGCCGGCGTAGTACAGGCGGGGCGACCATGGGTGCACGAGCCGCAGACGGGCGCCCCCTTCCGCGAGGAGCCAGAGGGCCATCCCACCCGAGGTGGGGTAGACGTCAAACAGGTGGGCGGAGAGCGGGCGGCTTTCCATGAAGCGGATCTGCGCGGCCGGCAGAGGGTTCTGCGCGGAGCGCGGTGAGCTCGGTCTCCAGGTGTTGGATGGCCTTCATCGCCTCCAGGAGCATCGACAGCAGGATCGCCTCGAAGGGCACGGGCCGGGCGGCGTAACTGGCGACGGCGGCGTAATGCCGGGCGGCGGCAAAGAGCCGGTCGAAGGCGACCCGGTCCTCCACCCTGAGCGCGCGGCGAAACGGGGCCCACAGGTCCTCCTCGCTCTGGACGAGTTGCGTCATCGTGGGAACGGTGCGGCCCATCTACGGTCTCCTCCGAAAGGTGCGGTCCGGCCGAAGGCGCAGCGCCCACTCCCACCGGGCGGGATCGGGCCGCTCCCGCGCGATCCAGACACGCTCGCCATCCGGCCGGGCGGTAAAGTGCCAGCTGGCGAGACGGCGCAGCCTGTCGCCGAACGTCCCGCGGGTGTTCGACCGCTCGCGATCGGGCAGCGCCGGGTCGGGGCAGGCGGCCAGGATGGGGAGGCGGGGGGCCATCTCGACGATCGCGGAGGCGAGGCGCCGGAAAATGCGGGAGGCTTCTGTGACCGGGACGTCCTCATCGTACAGGAGATCGAGCAGGCCGAGGCAGAGGATCGCTCCCGGGCGGAACGCGGCGATCGCCTGGGGGAGATGCTCGCTGAACAGCG
>DATHLI010000062.1:0-6459 GCA_035488355.1 bacterium
CCGAACTCCCGCATCAGCGCCAGCAGGCTCCTGGCGCCCACGTCGTTGCACGCGACCTGGGCATGGATGTCGCCGAGCACCGGGACCGGCGCGCGCGAGTTCGCCTCCACGATGCGGAACAACGACTCGTTGGGCCGTCCCCCTTCGTACAGCTTCATGATCGGGATGTAGAGGCCTTCTTCGTGGACGTCATCGGCGTCCGCGGAGAACGGCCGGCCTCCGATGTCGAGGGCGTGACACGTGTTGGCGAAAAATCCGACCAGGATCTCTCCGGCAAATGCCGGGGTGGCGATCGTCAGGTCCAGGAGGTGCCCCGACGTCTGCCACGGGTCGTTCGTGATGAGCACATCTCCGGGACGCAGCGTGTTGGGAGGATGCGCGGCGAGAACGTGCTTCATGCCGGTGGCCATCGAGTTGATGTGTCCGGGCGTGCCCGTGACGGACTGGGCGATCATGTAGCCGCGCCGATCGAACACCGCGGAGGACAGGTCTTCGGCGTCTCTGACGATCGGCGTAAAGGCCGTCCGGATCAGCGCAGCGGCCTGCTCGTTGGTCACCGAAATGAGCCGCTGCCACAGGACCTGCATGGTGACGGGATCACGAAGGTCGCTCATCGCGACGCGCCCCCCCTTGCCTGGGGCTGCCCATCCCCCGGCGGGACGGGAAGATCGACCACAACGTTGAGGGACTCGTCGACCCAGGCCTGCCCGCCCGGCCCAATGACAATCGTGGATTCACGCTCCTCGATGATCGCGGGGCCCTCGACGGTGACGCTGGGCGCGAGCCGGTACCGGTCGAAGACGGGGGTGTCGAGGAGCCCGTGCGCGTCGCCGAAGTACGCGCGGCGCGAGCCTTTGCTCGCACTCCGCGCCGCAGCGCCGTCCGCCGCGGCGCCGGACACCCGCAGCGGCGGCCGGGGGCCGCGGACGGTCACCCGCCAATTCACGACTTCCACTCCCAACTCGGGAACGATCCGTCCGTACAGCGTCCCGTACCGATCCTCGAACGCGTTGCGGATGTCGTCGACGCGCCCCGCCGACAGCGCGCCGCCCGGCACCGCCACGGTGACCTCCGATCCCTGCCCCTCGTAGCGCACATCGCACGCGCGCTGCACGTCGACCGCGTCGCCGGCAACGCCGGCGCCGGCGATCAACGCCCGGCCCTGCGCCTCCATGCCGTCCAGGACCTCGTTGACCCGCGCCCAGTCCACCTCGCCCAGACGCGAGTACCAGCCTCGGACAAATTCGAACGCCGGCGGCGCGGTGAGAAAGCCGACCGCCGAGGCGACGCCGGCGCTCGGCGGCACGATGACCGACGGCCCCGCCAGGAGCGACGCGACGCCGTACGCATGCACCGGACCTGCGCCGCCGAACGCGAACAACGCGTAGGCATGACGATCGGCGCCCCGCTCGATCAGGTGCACATGCGCGGCGTTGGCCATGTTCTCGTTCACGATGCGGTGGATCGCCCACGCGGCCTGTGTCGCGTCGAGACCCAACGGCCGGGCGATGTGGTCCGTCACCGCCCGGCGCGCCCGGTGGGGATCGAGCGCCATCTGCCCACCGAGAAAGTACGCGGGGTCCAGGTAGCCGAGGAGCAGATCGGCATCCGTGACGGTGGGGAGGGCGCCCCCGCGTCCATAGCATGCAGGCCCGGGATCCGCGCCGGCGCTCTCCGGCCCGACCCGAACGAGGCCGAGTTGGTCCACCCGCGCGAGGCTCCCTCCCCCGGCTCCGATCTCAATCATCTCGATGACCGGGATCCGCACGGGAAGACCGCTCCCGCGGGCAAACCGGTACACGCGCGCGACCTCGAAGCCCGGAGCCACCAACGGCTCGCCGTCATTGATCACCGCCAGCTTCGCCGTGGTCCCGCCCATATCGAACGACAGCAGCCGGTTTCTGCGGGCCAGGCGGCCGGCGCTGGCGGCGGCAAGCGCGCCGCCGGCCGGCCCCGATTCCAGAATCCGTACGGGAAATCTGCGCGCGATCGCGGTCCCGAGCAGGCCGCCGGTCGACTGCATCAGGTAGAACGCGCCTCGGAACCCGGCGCGGGTGAGTTCGCGCTCGAGCCGGTCCAGATACCGGTCCACCCGTTCCTGGACGTAGGCGTTGCATAATGTGGTCGAGGCGCGCTCATACTCCTTGATCTCCGGCGCGACCTGCGAGGAGAGTGAGACCCTGAGGGCGGGGGCGGCGTCCTTGGCGATGTCCGCGATCGCCAGTTCGTGCACCGGGTTGCGATAGCTGTGCAATAAACACACGGCGAGCGCTTCGACGCCGCGCTGCTCCAGCCGCCGGAGGAGCTGGGCGACCTGCTCGCGATTCAGCGGCCGCGCCACCTGGCCGTCCGCGGTCACGCGTTCCTCGATATCAAAGCGGAGATGGCGGGGGGCCAGCGGTTCCGGCGCCTCGAGCAGGACGTCGTACATGTCGTAACGCTGCTCGCGGCGGATCTCGATCGCGTCCCGATGCCCGCCCGTTGCGAACAGCGCGGTCCGCGATCCCGTGCGCTCGATCAGGGTATTGATGGCGAGCGTCGTTCCGTGCACCAGCACGTCGACGTCCGCGAGCGACGCCCCGGCGTGCGCCATGGCCTGCGCCACGACCGCCATGACGCCCTCGGACGGATCCGGGTAGGTCGTCAGGCTCTTTTCGATGATCACCCGACCGGGACGGTCATCGACCAGCACGAGGTCTGTGAATGTCCCGCCGATATCGACACCCATCCGCACGGCCATCACCCGGGACCACGTGATCGGTCGACGAGGATCCCCGACGCTCGTTCGAGCTGAAGAGACAGGAGTGCCTGTTCTTTCACACCAAATCCGAGTCCTCCACACGCCCCGTGTCCGGGTCGCCGCATGTTGGGCCGCCGCCGCTGTCCGTGCGCCGGCAGTCATGCAGGCAGGAACCCGGGGCCGGCGCACCAAACCCCACGGCAGGACTCGCGGGCGCGATCTCGGTCCCGTGTCTCCACAACTCTCATCAGGAGGTGCTCCATGGAGCGTCAGGCGATCTTTCCCCCGGGCCGCCCAAAGCCCGTCCCTCCCTACTCCCCGGGCATCCGGTTCGGGAACCTGCTCTTTACCGCCGGCGCGGTCGGCAGCGACGTCAATGGGAAAATCCCCGAAGACATCCGCGCTCAGACCCGCAACGTGTTTGAGAACCTCAAAGCGGTGCTCTCCACTGCGGGGTCGGGGCTGGACAAGGTGCTGAAGGTCACGGTCTTCCTGACGGACATGCGGGACTTCCAGGCCATGAACGAAGTGTACCGGACCTATTTCTCCGGGGACCTGCCGGCCCGCAGCACCGTCGGGGTCAGCGCCCTGGCGCGGCCGGAGCTGCACGTCGAGATCGAAATGATCGCCCACGTGCCCGACTGAATGACGGGGTGCGATCGAGTGAGCACCGGGTCCGAATGACCAACACACTTTCGCCGTATACAAATTTCCGGATTCGTGCGAGGATGAGATATGAACACGACACTAATCCCGGTCATCTTCAGATTTCCTGGCGGGCTCGTGCCGTCCGCGAATCGCGTTGCGATCCTCGCACCCTTCAATGGCTGGAATCCCCGCACGCACGCACTTGCGAAGGACACTCAAGGCGTGTGGACGATCACGCTGTACCTGCCGCCGGGCCGCGCGATCTACTGCTTCAGTGTCGACGGCGCGTACTGGCTCGATCCCCACGATGACGGCCGGGTGCCGAACGGGTGGGGGTCGGAGTATTCGGTGCGCTACGTCGGCGCGTCCGGCCCGCCTGCGGCGATTCGCTCGCCGGAGCCGGATCAAAAGCCGATCGAAGCGGAGGTCTGAGAGGAACGGCCGTGCCGAGCGCTAAAGAGGCGTTCCAGGAAGATTACTTCATCCAGAGCGACGTGCTCAAGAGCTTCGTGCGGGAGATCAGAGCCATCGTGGCGGGGGCGGCCTCCGCGGCGGCTGCCCTGGGATCGATGCGGGATCCGTTTCGACGCCTGCTGGCCGACCAGGCGTGGCTTCCCGAGAAGTTCCAAGTGCCGGCCGAAAAGAGCGGCATGGGCGGAGGAATCGGGACCTGGCTCCTCTACCGCGCCGCCGACCGGTCTCTCTCCCTCTCGAGCCTGGTGGTCGTGCCCGGGGCCATCACGCCCGTTCACGATCATTTGGCCTGGGGACTGGTCGGGCTCTACGCCGGAACCCAGGAAGAGCGTGTCTACCGCCAGCTTGGGACCATGGGAGAGGGAGAGTGCAAGCTCGAGCTCGTCACTACCCGCCAGCTGAGCACCGGCGACTTCTACGAACTGCTGCCCCCTGAGAACGACATTCACAGCGTGCGGACGACCTCCCAGATCCCATCGGTGTCGCTGCACCTGCTGGGGAGAGACATCGGCTGCGTGTGGCGGCACCAGTATCACCCGGAACAGAGCACCGTCCGCCCGTTCCGCTCCGGCTACACGAACGCGCCGTGCGAGGAGGAACGGCAGCGATAGCCGGCGTGCCTCCGGGAGCGCCCCGAAGGGTGCCTTAAGGCGCGCCTCCTGGGTCTTCCGCCGAATTCGCGCCTGCGGGGCTTCGTTCCAAGAGAGCCAGGAGCTTTTTCACGTTGAGGGGCTTGGTCAGGTACGCCTGGGCCCCCGCCGCAAGCAGGCGCCGAATCTGGCCGGGTGTGGCGTCCGCGCTGATCACGACCACCGGAATCTGGCGGGTCTCAGGATCCCCCCGCAGGCGTCGCAAAATCTCATCCCCCGGGATATCCGGCAGGTGCAGGTCCAAGAGGACGAGATGAGGATGGTGCTCGCGGGCAAGATCCAGGCCTTGCCGGCCCTGCGTCGCCGTGAAAAGCTTCACCTCGGGCCGATGAACCAGGAGCCGCCGGATGAGGTCGAGATTGGGGAGGTTATCTTCAATGTAAAGGACGGTCTGGGCCGGGCGGGCTATCTCGGGGCTCGCCTGAGCCGGCAAGGGGACGCCTGTCTTGTCCAGCCGCATCACCGGGCTGTCCACCACAGGAAACTCCACCCAAAATGCGCTTCCCCGGTCCAAGGCGCTTTCGACCCCCAAGGTGCCGCCCATCGCCTCGACCAGACCCTTGGAGAGCGCCAGACCGAGCCCGACCCCCTCGACTCCCGTCTGCTCAGCCCCCAGGCGCTCGAAGGGCGTGAAGAGTCGCTCCAGCCTCTCCGGCGCGATGCCGGCGCCGGTATCGCTGACCTTGATCTGTAACCGACCGGCGGCGATCTCTTTGGAGGAAAGAGCGACCGTGCCTCCCTTCCGGTTGTACTTGACGGCGTTGGAGAGGAGGTTCAAGAGGACCTGTTTGAGCCGCTGACGATCGGCCAGAACGAACCGGTCGAGGATACCGGCCGCCCCGCCTGTGAGCCGGACATCTCCCGAAGCGGCCTGGGGGGTGATCAAGTCAAGCGCCTCCTGGAGCACCTCCTTCACCGAGACCGCCTCGACGGAGACGGTCAGGCGGCCCGCCTCGATCCGGGCAATATCCAGAACCTCGTTGATGAGATCGAGGAGATGCCGTCCGCCTTTGAGAATGTGGCCGACGCTCTCGCGCTGGTCGGGGCGCAAAGAGTCCATCTCCATCAGCTGGGCAAACCCAAGGATGGCATTCAACGGGGTCCGCAGTTCGTGGCTCATCCGGGAGAGGAATTCGCTCTTGGCCCGGTTCGCCCGGTCGGTCTCGTGCTTGGCCAGGCGGAGGGCTTCGTCTGCTCTCTTGCGTTCGGTGACGTCTCGGGCAACCGCATAGTACAATTGGTCTTCCAAAGAGACCGCGGTGCTCCACAGCAGCCACTTGTACGAACCATCCCTGGTGAGGTAGCGGTTCTCAAAAGTGACCGTCTCGGCGCCGGCCATGAGTCTTCCGGCCTCCGCGACTGTCGCCGCCCGGTCGTCGGGGTGGACAAATTCGACGAAGGGCTTTGCCGTCAGTTCCTCGCGGGTGAAGCCAAGCGTCTTCTCCCAGGCCGGGTTCAATTGCTTGAAGTACCCGTCGAAGCCGGCAATACACAGCATATCGAGGGAAAGCAGGAAAAAATGTTCCTGCCGGCTGTGCTTGATGTGAGAGGCCCGTCGTCGTTGATGGCCCGTCGCGGGGGCTCGTTTGACGCGCCTTGCTGCACGCATATTTCCCCTCCCCACGCCCGAAGCCCACAGGACACTGTCCGCCCGGAGAGCCCCACGGCATACTGGGGAACGATCCGATCGTGTAATGCCCTTTCTGAGCGTTTTTCTAGACCCGCGAGAAGCACCCGCCCGGGTGCCCCAGGAACCGCGGCTCCCAGGATTCGGCCGTGTGCGCGCCACGTTCCAGGCACGAGGGACAGCGGGAAGGGGAAAGCAGACCGGGCGGGAACACATGTCATTGCGGATGGAAGGGGAACGATCGTCGCGCCCCGCCGAAAGGAGCCGTGCAATGAGAAGGGGGATCTCGCTCGTCATGGCCTCGCTGGTGCCGGGCCTCG
>DATHLI010000063.1:0-8411 GCA_035488355.1 bacterium
GCGGCTCAGCCTGAGCGCCGTCCCCAGCACCTCCCGCTGCCCCTCGGGGTCGAGCATGGACGTGGCCTCGTCGAGCACCAGGCACCGCGGCCGCATGGCCAGCACCCCGGCGATCGCGACGCGCTGCTTCTGGCCGCCGGAAAGCTGATGAGGGGGCTGGCGGCGGAGGGACTCGAGCCCGACCGACCGCAGCGAGCGGTCGACGCGGTCGCGGATCTCGGCCGGCGGAAGCCCGAGATTTTCGCACCCGAACGCGACGTCTTCCTCGACCACGGCCGCGACGATCTGATTGTCCGGGTTCTCGAACACCATCCCGACGCGCTGCCGCACCAGCCAGACCGCCTCCGGATCGCGCGTGTCGATCCCGTCCACGCGCACTTCGCCCGAGGTCGGGACCAGGAGGCCATTGAGGTGCTTGGCGAGCGTGCTCTTCCCGGAGCCGTTGCCTCCGATGATGGCAAGGCACTCCCCCGGATAGATGTCAAGGTCGAGGCCCCGGAGCGCTGGGGTGTCGGTTCCTGTGCCCGAGCGGTAGGCGTGATGAAGGTCCCGGACCGTGATCAAGGGGGGGACCATACTAGAACCCCTGGGAGGTTCGACCGCCGGGAGCCGCCCCGGCTTGCTACTTCACGAGTTCGAGCAGGGCCATCGGCGCCGCATCGCCGCGCCGGGGAGCCGTCCGGATGATCCGCGTATACCCTCCACGTCCCTTCTGGTACCGGGGCGCGATGGTCCCGAAGAGCCGCCGGAGCACCGTGCGGTCGGGCACGATCGTCGACAGCTGCCGCCGGGCATGCAGATCGTTGCGCAGCGCCAGGTCGATCACCCGGTCCGTGACCTTCTTGGCCTCCTTGGCCTTCGCCTCCGTGGTGGCGATCCGCTCTCGGACGATCAGGGCCGTGACCAGCCCCCGGAACAGGGCTATCCGGGCGCCGCTGTCCCGATTCAGGCGCCGCCCTCGCTGCCCGAGGGTCATCAGGCTCCCCTCCGCCGCAGCTCCAGGCCGAGCCCGGCGAGCTTCTCCTTCACTTCGTCCAGCGACTTCCGCCCGAAGTTCTTCACGTTGACGACTTCCTCTTCGGTCTTCTGGAGCAGATCGCCCAGGGTGTTGATCCCCGCGCGCTTCAGGCAGTTGTACGGCCGGACGGAGAGGTCGAGCTCCTCGATCGGCATCGACGCGATCTTGCTCGTCTCGTCCGTTTGCGGGCCCACCACGATCTCGGGGCCGGCGGCGGTGCCCACGAAGAGGCGGAAGCAGTCAATGAGCAGCCGGGCGGACTCCTGCAGCGCTTCCTCCGGCCGGATGCTCCCGTCGGTCCAGACCTCCAGCACCAGCCGGTCATAATCGGCGGCGTGCCCGACCCGGGTATCCTCGACGACGTAATTGACCTTCTGAATCGGCGAAAAGACCGAATCGACGGGGATCACCCCGATGACGTGCTCGCTCTTGCGGTGCCGCTCCGCCGGGACGTACCCCTTGCCGCGCTCCACGACGAGCTCCATGGCCAGATGCGCGTTCTTCCCGTCCAGGGTGGCGATGTGCAGATCGGGGTTGAGGATCTCCACCTCCGCGTCGGGCTGCAGATCGCCGGCCAGCACATCCTTCTTGCCGCGGACGTCCAGGCGGAGGAGCTTGGGCTTGTCGCTGTGCAGCTTCAAGGACAGTTCCTTCAGGTTGAGGATGACCTGCGTCACGTCCTCCACCACCCCCGGGATCGTCGAGAACTCGTGAAGGACGCTTTCGATCCTCACCGAGGTGACCGCCGCGCCGGAGATGGAGGACAGGAGGACCCGCCGGAGCGCGTTGCCCAGGGTCACCCCAAACCCCCGCTCCAGCGGCTCGACGATAAACTTGCCGTAGGTATCAGAGAGTTCCGCGTACTCGATCTTGGGCTTTGTGGTCTCCCACACGTCCGCCAACCCCCTGTTTGGTGCACGCACCACAGGCCCCGCCGTGACCGTGTCTCTCTCCATCATCTCCGTTACCTCGAGTAGTATTCGACGATCAGCTGCTCTTGCACGGGCGCGTCAATTTCTTCACGAGAGGGGAGCGTCAGCACCCGCCCTTCCAGCCTCTCGGCGCTGAACTCCAGCCACGCCGGCAGCCCGTGGGCCGGTGTTTGGCCCGCGAGCGCCTTAAACTTAGGGATGTCGCGGCTCCCCGGGGCGACCCCGACGGTCGCTCCCGGCTTGACGAGGTACCCCGGGACCGTCACCCGGCGGCCGTTCACGACGACATGGCCGTGGGCGATGAGCTGGCGGGCTTCCTTCCGGCTGCCCCCCAGGCCCAGGCGGTAGACGAGGTTGTCGAGCCGGGTCTCCAGGAGCTGCAGCAGTTGAGTGCCGGTGACGCCCTTGGTGCGAGACGCCTCCTGGAAGTACCGCTTGAACTGCGCCTCAAAGACGCCGTAGAACCGACGCAGCCGCTGTTTCTCCCGGAGGCGCACCGCGAAGTCCGACGGCTTCCGCCGGCTCGGCCCGTGCATCCCCGGGGGCGTCGTGTCTTTGGACACCGGGCATTTGTCGGTGTAGCACTTCTCCGCTTTCAGGTACAGTTTCATGCCCTCTCTGCGGCAGAGCCGGCAGACGGCCTCGTGGTACCGTCCCATGAGCCCTCCTTTACACCCGCCGCCGCTTGGGCGGCCGGCATCCATTGTGCGGAATGGGCGTGACATCCTTGATGAGGTTGACTTCCAGCCCGGCCGCCTGGAGCGAGCGGATCGCGGCCTCGCGCCCGGCGCCCGGTCCCTTGACGTAGACTTCGACCTGGCGCACGCCCTGCTCCATCGCCTTGCGCGCGGCGTTCTCCGCCGCGAGGCCCGCGGCGAACGGCGTCCCCTTGCGGGACCCTTTGAACCCCGACGTCCCCGCGCTCGCCCACGCCAGGACATTGCCCTGGAGGTCGCTGATCGTCACGACCGTATTGTTGAACGTGGACTGGATGTGGGCAATGCCCGCCGGCACGTTCTTCTTTTCCTTGCGCTTGCCGCGTGCCCCCTGCGCCATGCTCGCCCTCCTGTCTCCTGCGCCGCTCGCCCTGACCGCCGCCCGCCGCTAGGCCGACGCCGCGGCCGCCGGCCCCGCCGGGGCCTTCGCCGCCTTCACCCGGCCGACGGTCTTGCGCGGGCCCTTGCGGGTGCGGGCGTTCGTGCGGGTCCGCTGGCCCCGCACCGGAAGCCCCTTCCGGTGGCGCTGGCCCCGGTAGGAGCCGATCTCGATCAGGCGCCGGATGTCCATCGCCACGTCCCGGCGCAGGTCGCCCTCGACCTTGTAGTTGCGGTCAACCACCTCGCGCAGCCGGGTGACCTCTTCGTCGGTGAGGCTCCGCACGCGGGTATCGGGGTTGACGCCGGTGATCTGGAGGATCTCGTTTGCCCGGCTCCGCCCGATCCCATAGATATAGGTCAGGGCCACCTGCACCCGCTTCTCCCTCGGAAGATCTACCCCGGCAATGCGCGCCATCCGTGCCTCCTCAGGAGCTCAGCCCTGCTTCTGCTTGTGCTTGGGATTCTCGCAGATCACCATCACGCGGTTGCTGCGCTTGACGATCTTGCACTTCTCGCAAATGCGCTTGACCGACGCCCGCACCTTCACGCTTCATCACCCCTCATCATCAGCTCAGCTACCGGAACCGGTAGGTGATCCGGCCTCGGGTCGGATCGTAGGGCGAGAGTTCCACTTTCACCCGGTCGCCGGGGACGATGCGGATGAAGTGGATCCGCATCTTGCCCGAAATATGGGCCAGCACCTTGTGCCCGGACGACAGCTCCACGCGAAACATCGCATTGGGGAGAACTTCGACCACAGTCCCCTCAACCTCAATGACGTCCTTCTTGGCTACCGGCTACTCCGCGGCCACCGAGGGAGCGGCTGCGCTGATGGCCGCCCGGATGTCCTCGTCGGTGACCGGCTGCCCCCCCGCCAGCTTCTCCACGAGGGCGGCCGGAGCCGTTCCGCCGAACTCGAGATGCTTGACGTTCTTCCGCTTTGGGCGCGCGATGCCTCGACTCCGGCCGTCCGCCACGAGGACGACCCCCGGGGCTTCCGACGCGATCACCACGTAGACCACGCCCGCGTCCCGCCCCGAGCGCGACGTGGCGAGCCGCCCCAGCAAACCCGGCGTCGTCTCTTTCTCAACCAAGCAAAGAACCATTATACCGATTCATCGGGCGAAAGTCTAGTGAGGACGATCGGCCCTTCGTCCCCCACGGCCACCGTGTGCTCGAAGTGCGCCGACGGCTTGTGATCCCGCGTGCGCACCGTCCACCCGTCGGGGTCCATGACGACCTCCGACGTCCCCAGGTTGACCATCGGCTCGATCGCCAGGGTCATCCCCCGGCGGAGCACGACGCCGTTGCCCGGGCTGCCGAAGTTCGGGATCTGCGGATCCTCATGGAGCTTGCGGCCGATGCCGTGGCCCGCGAACTCGCGGACCACCGAGAACCCATGCTGCTCGACATACCGCTGGATGGCTGCGCCGACATCCCCGAGGCGCCCCTCCGGCCGGATCGCGCGGATGCCGATCTCGAGCGCCTCCGCTGTGACCCGCAGCAGGCGCGCCACCGCCGGCGACACCTTCCCGACGGGCACCGTCACCGCCAGATCGCCGTGGAACCCGTCGAGCACCACGCCCAGGTCCAGGCTGATGATCTCTCCTTCGACGAGCCGGCGCGGACCCGGGATCCCGTGCACGACCTCGTCGTTCACCGAGGTGCAGATGCTGGCGGGAAACCCCCGGTAGCCCAGAAACGACGGCTCTCCGCCGAGGTCGCGGATCCGGGCTTCGGCGATCCGGTCCAGCTGGGCCGTCGTCGCCCCCGGCCGCACCGCCGCCACGACCGTCTGCAGGGCCTGGGCGGCGGCCTGCCCGGCGCGGCGCATCGCCGCCAGGTCGGTGGCCGTCTTCACCATGATCATGGGCTGGCCGCCCGCGACTTGACGAACTGGAGGATCTGCTCGTGGACGGTCTCCACCGGCCGCTCCGCATCGACCGCCAGGAAGAGCCCGCGCTTCCGGTAGTGGTCCACGAGGGGCGCCGTCCATTGGCGGAAGACCTGGAGCCGGTGGAGCACGGTGTCCGGCGCGTCGTCCTTCCGCTGCACCAGCGCGGTGCGGTCGAGGTCGCAGCGGCCGGGCACCTTGGGAGGGTTGTTGCCCAGGTGATAGATCGCCCCGCAGGTGGGGCACACCCGCCTCCCCGTCAGCCGGCGCAGCAGGACCTCCTCGTGGATCTCGAAGGACACGACCGCATCCAGGCCGTGATCCCGCTCCGCCAGCAGGGCGTCCAGATAGTCGGCCTGCGGGAGCGTTCGGGGATACCCATCCAGGATGAACCCGCGGGCGGTGTCCGGTTGGGCCAGCCGGATCCGGACGATCTCGTCGACGATCTCGTCGGGCACAAGGTCCCCGCGCTGCATGTACTCGGTCGCGCGTCTGCCGACCTCGGTGCCGTCCCGCACCGCCACGCGGAACATGTCGCCGGTCGACACGTGCGGCAGCCGGTAGCGCTCGTGGAACAGGGCGGCCTGCGTGCCCTTGCCGGCTCCGGGGGGTCCCATGAACACGAGATGCAAGGTCTTCACTTCATGAAGCCTTCGTAGTGACGCATCAGCACGTACGCCTCGATCTGCTTCATCGTCTCCAGGGCCACGCCCACGACGATGAGGAGCGACGTGCCGGCGAGGTAGAGGGTCAGCTGTCCGGTAAAGCGCCCCAGGGCGATCGGTCCCACGGCGATCAGGCCGAGGAAGATCGCGCCGACCAGGGTCAGCCGTTCGAGGATCCGGGTCAGGAACTCGGTGGTCGGGCGACCGGGGCGGATCCCGGGGATGAACCCGCCGTACTTCTTGATGTTGTCGGAGACGTCGTCGGGATCGAAGCTGACGGCCGTGTAGAAGTACGTGAACACGATGATCAGGATGAAGTAGAGCGCCGCCCCGAGGGCATTGTTGATGCTCAAGGCGTTCCCGATGCGCTGCAGCCACGGCCAGGCGGAGAACTGCGCGACCGTCTGGGGGAACTGCAGGACCGAGATGGCGAAGATGATGGGGATGACCCCGGCCGACGCGATCCGGATCGGCAGGTGCGTCGTCTGCCCCCCCACCATCCGGCGCCCCACGATCCGCTTGGCGTACTGGATCGGGACCTTGCGCACGGCCTGCGTGACGAAGATGACCAGCACGATGCTGGCCAGGATCATGGCGATGTCGAAGAGCGCAAACAGCACCGAGGACTCGCCCACTCTCGCCAGCGCGATCGTCTGCTTGAGCTGGTTGGGCAGCCGGGCGACGATGCCCCCGAAGATCAGGAGCGAGACGCCGTTCCCGATCCCGTACTCGGTCATGATCGATCCCATCCAGGTCAGCACCATCGTCCCCGCCACCAGGGTGGTGACGACCTCCCCGAAGACGAGCGGCCGGGCGTCGGGCAGCGCGCCGAGGTTGCGGATCAGGATGGTCTGGCCGGCGGCTTGGATCACGGCGAGGAACACCGAGAGGTAGAGCGTGTACTGCCCGATCCGGCGCCGGCCGACTTCCCCCTCCTCCCGGTGGATCTCCTTCAGGCGGGGGAAGACGACTTCGAGCAGGCTGAAGATAATCGAGGCGGTGATGTAGGGGAACACGCCCAGCGCGAAGAGGGCGAACCGGGACAGCGCCCCGCCCACGAACAGATCGATGAACCCGAACACGTTCCCCTGCTGGCTGAAGATGGACTGGAGGCGCGCGACATCGACCCCCGGCACCGGGATGTGCGACCCCAACCGGAAGATCGCCAGCATGCCGATCGTGAACAAAAACTTCCGGCGGAGGTCCGGGATCCGAATGATGTTGGTCAGCCCCGGAATCATGCCAGCACCTCGGAGCGGCCGCCGGCGGCCTCGATGCGCGCCCGCGCCCCCTTGCTGAAGGCGTGGGCCTTGACCACCAGGGCGTGCGGCAGCTCGCCGCTCCCCAGGATCTTCACGCGGTCCTCCCGCACGAGCCGGGCCTGTCTGAGCATGTCCGGGGTCACTTCGCTCCCGGCCGGGAACACGCTCAGCCGGCCGACGTTGACGACCCCCATCCGAGGATGCGGGGGCCCCCCGGTCATATTGCTCCCCGCGCCGCGGACGCCCCGCCGGTAGGGGATCCGCTTGATCAGGGGAAGCTGTCCACCCTCGAATCCGGGTCGGGTCTGCCCCCCGCTTCGCGCCTTCTGGCCCTTGGCGCCGCGCCCCGCGGTGTTCCCCCTGCCGGAAGAGCCCCCGCGCCCGACGCGGCGCTTGCGACGGCGGGCGCCGCGGGGCGGCTTGAGTTCACCGAGCCGCACGATCCACCTCTTCGATGGACACCAGGTGCCCGACCCGCTTGAGCGCGCCGGCCACCGAAGGCGACAGGGAGTGCTCCCGCGCCGACCCCATCCGCCGGAGGCCGAGCGACCAGATGATCCTCCGCTGGGGCTCCGGCCGTCCGATCAGGCTGCGCCGCAGGGTCACCTTGACCCGCCGGGCCGGACCGTTCCGGCTCACGCCGGAGGAGCCGGGCGCTCCCTTGGCCTTTACGCGCCCATCCACTGCGCCGCCCTCCGGCCGAGCAGGTCCTGGACCGTCTTGTGCCGCTGCTTGGCCACCTCTCGGGGATCACGGATGTCCAGCATCCCCTTGAGCGTCGCCCGCGCCTGGTTGATGGGATTGTTGCTGCCGAGCGACTTGGTAAGAATGTCCTTCACCCCGGCGGCCTCCAGCACCGCCCGCACCGGGCCGCCGGCGATGACCCCGGTCCCGCGGGCGGCCGGGCGCAACATGACCTTGGCGGCGCCGAAGTCCGACACGATCTCATGGTGGACCGTGGTGCCGTTGAGCGACACCCCCATCAGGTTTTTCTTCGCATCCTCGGTCCCCTTGCGGATCGCATCGGGGACCTCCCCCGCCTTGCCGAGCCCGATCCCGACGTGGCCGTGCTCGTCGCCGACGACGACGAGCGCGCTGAAGTTGAACCGCTTGGCCCCCTTGGTCACCTTGGCCACGCGGTTGATCCAGATCGCCCGTTCCGTCGTCAGGTTGACGGTGTCGGCGTTCACGCGCCGGTGCAGATATTCTAAGTTTGCCGGTTTTGGCGCTGGTGGCGGCTCAAGCTTCCGGAGCTTCCCCCGGACCTTGGCCCCTTTGCCTTTCCCTTTGCCCTTGGTTCGCGGCATTCGTACCCCCTAGTCTAGTCGAGCCGTCCCATCAAAATTCCAACCCGCCCTCGCGGGCGCCATCGGCCAGCGCTTTCACCCGTCCGTGATAGAGGTACCCGCCCCGGTCGAACACGACCCGCCGGATGCCCTTGGCCTGGGCCCGCCGCGCGATCAGGCGGCCGACGAGACGCCCCGCGTCCGATTTCTTGACACCCGCCGCCTCGGCTTTGATCTCGGGGTCGAGCGTCGACGCC
>DATHLI010000064.1:0-6983 GCA_035488355.1 bacterium
GCGGGCGGATCATCTCGAGAAAGGCCTGGGCCACGCGGGGCAGGCGGTGATCACGGCGGGAGAGGAGCGAGATCGCCCGCTCGATCCGGAGGCCCTCGATCGGCACGATGCGCAGGCGGCCGGCGGCCACCTCCAGTTCGACCGCGCAGCGCGAGAGGATCGAGAGGCCCAGGTTCGCGGCGACGGCCTGTTTCACCATCTCCGCGCCTTCCACTTCGAAGACGGGCGTGACGTGTACTCCGGCGCGATGCAGCGCCTCATCCGCCGCCTCCCGGTTGCCGGAGCCGCGCTCGCGCAGGATGAACGGCTCGCCGGCCAGATCGGCGACCCGCACGCTCGGCAGCGTGGCGAACGGGTGCGATGGGGCGACGATGAGGACCAGTTCGTCGTTGAGGAGCACCGCCGCCTCGAGATCGGGGAAGCTGACGTTGCCGCCGACGAGCCCCAGATCCAGCTGGCGCTGCAGGAGCATCTCTTGAATCCGGCGCGTGTCGGCGAGGCGCAGCGAGATCTCGATGCTCGGGTACTCTTCCTTGAACCGTCCCAGGAGGGCGGGGAGCAGGTAGGTGCCGGGCGTCGGGGTGGCGCCGAGGAGGAGCCGGCCGCGGCGCAGCCCTTTGACCTCGTCCATGGCCACCCGGGTCTCGTCGATCAGCGCCAGGATGCGGGCCGCGTAGTCGTCCAGCACCCGGCCGGCCTCGGTGAGCCGCACGTGCTTGCCGACCTGCTCGAACAGGTCGGTGCCAAACTGCCGTTCGAGATCGCCCACCTGGATGCTGACGGACGGCTGGCTGATCAAGAGTTCCGCCGCCGCGCGTGAGAAACTGCCGGACCGCGCGACGGTGTGGAAGATCTTGAGCTGATGCACATTGATCGCCATCGGACCAATACCAGTGTACTATATTCCCGGCGAGGGCAGAAGGTGGCGGCAGGGCAGGCTGGAAAAGTATTTGCTGGCCCGAGCACGGTAGCCCAGGGGGGGTGCTTCTACATGGTGGACGACCAGCTTCGGGGAGGTTCTGGATCAGGCCGCAGGCCCGAGGGGCGCACCGGTCGGCTTTCCCGACGCGCGCTTCTCGAGCGCGCGGCTGTTCTGGGGGCTGGCGCGGGCGCGCTGGGCGGGCTGTTGGAGATCCCGGATGCCGCCGCGCAGCCTGCGAAGGTCAAGACCGTCAACCCCGGCGTCATTACCGTTGCGATCAATGGCGATATGCCGATGACCAGTGTGAAGGACGGGAAGCTCATCGGGACCGACGGGGAGATGATCGCGGCGATCGCCGCGAAGCTCGGCCTCGGCGTCAAACCGTCGCTGATGGAATGGTCGGCCACCATCGAATCGGTCAAGACAGGCCGGACCGACATCATGCTGGGGAACATGGGCTGGACGCCGACGCGGGCTCAGGTGATGTGCATTACCGATGCGATCTACTATGCGGGCACGTTCGTCACCATGAAGAAGGACATGACGTTCACGCAATCCGTCGGCATCGAGGACATGAAGGGGCACACCATCGGGACGGTGACGGGATTTACCATCGTCCCCGAGATGAAGCGGGTGCCCGGGACGACCGAGGTCAAGCTGTACGACACCTCGGACGGCTGTATCCGCGATGTGACCGCCGGCCGTCTGGATTTTGCCATCCTCGACGCCCCCACGGTCGACTATCTCATCTTGCAAAACCCCGGATGGGGCCTCAAGCAGATCCCGATCAGGCCCAATCCAGACTTCCCGCAGATCACGAGCAAGCAGCACACGGTCATGGGCATGAACATGGACAATCACGACCTGTTCGACGCCGTCAACCGCGGGGTGAAGTGGCTCTGGGGCTCGAAAAAGAACGCCGAGTCCCTGGCCAAGTACGGGGTGAAGAACCCGGATTACCTGGTGCCTCCCGCCAAGAATCCGCGGATCGGTGTGGATCGCGACGAGAAGGGGAACATCATTGGCCCCTGCGCGCATACGCCGAAGGACTACTCGTCCTCGTTTAGGTAATGATCCCGCGCGTCTAGCGTCTGCGTTGCTCCATCGACCTGAAACCCAGGGTGCGGATGAACGTCGCCCGGCTGCCACGCCGGGTCCATCCCCCCTTCTCCGGATCGTCGGCCTGCACAAGCGATTCGGGGATCTGGAGGTCCTCAAAGGCATCGATCTCGCCGTCGCGGCCGGCGAGAGACTGACCATCATCGGCCCGAGCGGCTCCGGGAAGACCACGCTCCTTCGCTGCATCAACCACCTGGAGAAGCCGACGCGGGGACACGTCTATATTGAGGGAGAGCTGGTCGGCGAGAAGATGGTCGACGGCCGGTACGTCGAGATGAGGGACCGGGAGATCGCCCGCCTCCGGGCCAAGGTGGGCATGGTCTTTCAACGGTTTTACCTCTTTCCGCATCTCACGGCCATCGAGAACATCATGATCGGGCCGGTCAGGGTGCTGAAGATGTCGAGGGCCGACGCCAACACGCTGGCCCTGGATCTCCTCAAGAAGGTCGGGTTGGCCCACAAGTGCGACGTGTATCCCGAAAAACTCTCCGGCGGCCAGCAGCAGCGTGTGGCCATTGCCCGCACCCTGGCCATGCGCCCCAAGTTGATGCTGTTCGACGAAGTCACGTCCGCCCTCGATCCGGAGCTGATCGGCGAGGTGCTGACCGTGATGCGCCGGCTCGCCACCGAGGGTATGACGATGATCATCGTGACGCACGAGATGCAGTTCGCCGAAGATGTCTCGGATCGCGTCATCTTTATGGACGACGGCATCGTCGTGGAAGCCGGGCCGCCGCACAAGATGTTCCGCGCGCCCGATCATCCCCGGACACGGGCGTTCCTGAGCGCGGTGCTGGACAGGCAGGCGTATCAATGACGGGCGATCCGTGGGGCCGGACGCTCGCGAAGCTTCCGGAGATCGCGCGCGGGCTGTTGGTCGGCGCCGTCACCACCATCCAGGTGACCACCGGCGCCCTCGCCGTGGCCATCGTGCTGGGAATCGTCTTCGCCGTCCTGAAGACCGCGCCGTCCCGTCCGCTGCGCGCGCTCGCGACGGCGTATGTGGAAGTCTTTCGCGCCGTCCCGGTGCTGACGCAGCTCTTTGTCATTTACTTCGGCCTCGCGGGGATCGGGATCAAGTTGAACCCGCTGCCGGCCGCGATCGTGGGCTTTGGGATCAACGGAGGCGCGTATCTCACCGAAGTCTTCCGCGCCGGGATCGAGGCGATCCATCAGGGGCAGCTCGAAGGGGCCTTCTCCATCGGGATGACCCGCCCGATGGCGATGTGGTATATCATCCTCCCCCAGGCGGTGCGGGTCGTGCTACCTCCGATCGGCAACTTCGCGATCGGCCTGCTCAAGGACACCTCGATCGCCTCGGCCGTGGCGGCGCCCGAGCTGATGTTTCGGGCCCGCAGCCTGGTCGAGGCGACCTTTCTGAGCACGCAGATTTATCTGATGGTGGCGCTGCTCTACCTGGCGATGAGCCTGCCGCTGTCCAGGGCCGTGCGGCACCTCGAGGCGGCGATGGGGCGGGGGCACCAGGCATGATCGCGGCCGCGGCCTCCCCCGGCGTCTGGCCCCTGCTCAGGATCTGGATGCCCCAGTTGCTCACGGCCGCGCAGGGCACGCTGCGCATGACCGCGGCGGCCTTCGCGATCGCCGCCGTCGTCGGGCTTCTCTTTGGGCTCGCCCGCCTGTCCCGGCACCGGATGCTCTCCCGATTCGCCGTTGGATACATCGAGGTGGTCCGGGGCACACCGGCGCTGACGCAGCTCTTCCTGATCTACTTCAGCCTGCCGTCGGTGGGAATCGTCCTCCGCGCCTTCGAGGCGGCGGTGATCGGGCTGGGGTTGAACGGCGCCGCCTATCTCGCGGAGGTCTACCGTGCGGGGATCCAGGCCATCCACCGTGGGCAGCGCGAGGCCGCTTATTCGATCGGCATGACGCATCTCGAGGCGATGCGGTTCATCATTCTCCCCCAGGCCGTCCGGATCGTCCTGCCGCCGATGGCCAACTACGCCATCGCCCTGCTGAAGGACACCTCGATCGCCTCCTTGATCTCTGCGCCGGAACTGATGCTGCGGGCCAGGGATCTCAGCAGCGAGTACTTCATGCCGATGCGGCTCTATCTCACCGCCGGCCTGATGTACTTGATCATGGCGTATCCGCTCTCGCGGGCGGTGCGGTTCCTCGAGTATCGACTGAGCCACGGTCGCTGAACACCGGCCGTGGCAGGAGGTTCGGGCCAATGATTCGGGACGCAGAAGCCGTGGTCGTCGGCGCCGGGGCGCTCGGCGCCAGCATCGCGTTTCATCTCGCGAAGGCGGGGAGACGCCCAATCGCACTGATCGACAAGCATGAACTCGCCTCGCAGACCTCTCCCCGCGCCGCCGGCCTCACGGCCCAGGTACGCACGACCGATGTCATGACCCGTCTCGCAATGATGGCCGTCCGGAAGATCGAACGGTTCGAGGCGGACACCGGGGAACCGATCGTCTATCACCAACCCGGAAGCATGAAGATCGCCCGGACACCCGAGCACCACGAGCAGCTGAAGCGCGAGGTGGCGCGGGGGCGCCGGCTCGGGCTGGGGATCGATTTGGTCTCCCCGGCCGAGGCCCGTCGGTTGATGCCGTTTCTCGATCCGGCAGGCGCCCAGGGGATCACCTATACCCCGTCGGACCTGTACCTCGAGCCGGTGCAGATCCCGCTCGGGTACGCTCGGGCGGCGGGCCGGCTGGGCGCGACGCTGATGCCGAACACCGCTGTGACCGGGATCATCACCAAGGACGGCGGCGTGACCGGCGTGATCACCGATCAGGGCGAGATCCGGACGCTGGTCGTGGTGGACGCGGCCGGGGCCTGGACGCGCCTGGTGGCCCAAATGGCGGATGGCCGCATCCCGGTCGTCCCGACGCGCCACCAGCTCCTGATCACGGAGCCCATCGATGGCGTCTCGACGGCCCAGCCGATCGTACGCGTGATCGACTCGAACGTCTACATCCGTCCGGAGAAGGGCGGACTGATGCTGGGCGGATATGAGCCGGATCCGGTCCAATACGACACGGCGGCGCTCCCGGCCGGCTTTCAGATGAAGGACCTGGCTCTCGATATCGGTGTGCTCCGCAGGCTGGCCGGCACGGTCGTGGCCCAGTTTCCGATCCTGCGCGAGTTCAAGGTCCGCGAGCACCGGGGCGGATTGCCCACCATGACCGCCGACGGGCGCCACATCGTCGGCCCTGTGCCGGGCATCCGGGGCTTCTTCGTCGCGAGCGGGTGCTGTGTCGGCGGCCTGTCGATCTCCCCGGCGGTCGGCGAGGTGCTGGCCGAGTGGATTCTCACCGGCAAACCCCCCATGGATCTGACGTCCCTCGCGCCGGAACGCTTCGGGACGGAGTATCAGCTGGAGGAGAAGCTCCGGGCGCAGTGCCGGTGGCAGTACGCCCATCAGTATTCCGCGCCCTGATCCGCCATCGGGACTCCGGGGCGCTCGGGTTCCGCTTCAGCGGCACCGCCGGTGCTACAATGAACGTAGCACCCACGTCGGACACGGAGCGGTCCATGACCGAATGCGACCGGATCAGGCTGACCTCGATGGTCGCCTGCGCCGGCTGAGCCTCTAAACTGGGTCCGGCCGACCTGGCGCAGGTCCTGCGCCACCTCCCTCCGGTGACCGACCCTGCCGTCCTCGTGGCCACCAACACGGCGGACGACGCGGGCGTGTATCGCATTGCCCCCGATCTGGCCCTTGTCCAGACCGTGGACGTCTTCACGCCCATCGTGGACGAGCCGTACTGGTTCGGCGCGATCGCGGCGGCGAACGCGATGAGCGACGTCTACGCGATGGGCGGGACGCCGAAGCTCGCCCTCAACTTCGCGGGGTTCCCGCGGACGAAGCTGCCCCTCGATGTCCTCGGGGAGATCCTGCGCGGGGGCGGCGACAAGTGCAGCGAGGCCGGAGTCGTCATCATCGGCGGCCACACCATCGAAGATCCCGAGCCGAAGTACGGGCTCGCCGTCACCGGGTTCGTCCACCCCAACCGCATCGTCACGAACGCGGCGGCCAAGCCCGGCGACCGGCTCGTGCTGACAAAACCCCTGGGGATGGGCGTCATCACCACCGGAATCAAGCAGGAGCGAACGTCGGCCGCGACGATCCAGGAGGCCATCCGCATCATGGCCACGCTGAACCGGGGCGCCGCGCAGGCGATGACCGACGTCGGGGTCTCGGCCGCCACCGACGTCACCGGGTTCGGGCTGCTCGGCCACCTTCACGAGATGACCCGCGCGGCCAAGGTCCGGGCGCGCATCCGGCTGCGGTCGGTGCCGATTCTCGAGGAAGCCTGGGGGCTCGCGCGGGAAGGCGTGATCCCGGGCGGCACCCGGCGGAACCAGGCCTCCATGGAGGGCGCCATCACCTGGGAAGGGATCGACGAGGACGGGCAGGTACTCCTCTGTGATGCCCAGACGTCCGGAGGCCTTCTGATTGCCGTGCCCGAGGCCCGGCTCGCCCGGTTGGTGCAAGCGCTCGAGACCGAGGGGGCCATGGCGGCGGTCGTGGGAGAGATCACGGGGATGGGGCACGGGGAGATCACCGTCAGGCGCGATTGACCCCGACGACGCGCATCTGTTGTAGAGGAGGAGATGATGACCCCGAAGGCAGAACGCGCTGAAACGACCCGCCAGGCGGACCTGCTCGAGCGCGCCGGCCGGTATCTCGCCGGCGGCGGGCTCGGGCTGTTCGTTCTGCCCCCGGAAGTGAACCTCGTCATCGCCGAGGGCCGCGGCAGCCACGTCACCACCGTGGACGGCCGAGATTTTATCGATTATCACCTCGGGTCCGGCCCGGCCCTGCTCGGGCACGGGCATCCGGAGATCGTGGCCGCGGTGCAGCGCCAGGTGCCGAAGGGATCGACGTACTACTTCCTCAACGAGCCGGTGATCCGTCTGGCGGAGCGAATGGTCGAGGCGATCCCCTGCGCCGACCAGGTGCATTTCA
>DATHLI010000065.1:0-3885 GCA_035488355.1 bacterium
GCCCGTCGGGAACACCGCGAGACACGGATCGACCCAGCGGGTGGCGATGACGCGGTGTCCCATGGCCGTGCGAAATTTGGGAGGGATCACCACCCGCCCTTTCTCGTCCAGAGCGTACTCGGCTTCGCCCCTGAGCATCCGGCCCCGCGCCCATCCCGCTCCCCACTCGTCCCTACGATCCACCACCTTTCTCCACTATTCCCCAATCTCCTTCAACCGGAACGCCGGACCCCCAAAAAAGACAAAAAAATTGCGGCCTCCGGGGAGGCCACAATACACGCACATCTGTTCGATTACGGGGAGGAGTCCCTAAGCCGGAGGATCAGACCGCGCCGGGCCGGCGGAACGGACCGGGCGCCGCGGCGCGCTCGGGTTCGCGCATCCGCCGCTGAACGAACCCGCCCAGCCCCAGTCCCATCAGGAGATCGCCGGGGCTCACCACCATCCTCACACGGCCGAGGCCGACCGGGAGCACATCGCCGAGCAGCGGCAGCCGGGTCTCCGGGCCCGCGACCATGTGCCGGGCGCCGGGGAAGTGGGCCGGGCCCAGGCCGGGCGGGGGCGCGGGGTCCGGCCCGGGCGCCGCGCCCAGCAGCGCGGATGCCGAGACGGGCATCCGCCCCCCGTTGAGGAGGATCACGAGACTGTTGAGGGCGAGGCCGGAACACATCAGGAGTCCAAAGGGGTGATGACGGTTCTGCCAGAGCGCAATGAGCGCGGCCAGGGAGGCGCACGTCGCCAGCAGGCGCGCCGCGCCGGGGGGAACCGGGGAGAGCCGTGCGATCAGCGCCAGCCCGATGGCGGTTCCAAGCAGCCAGGAATTTCGGATGGACACACTGCCGAGCGCGCCGAGGCGTCCACCGCGCGCCCACCCGATCCCCATGCCGGTGAGCGCCGCGAGGATCAGGATCAGAACAAGACCTCCCGCGCGCCGGTCTTGTGACGGACGACCACGAGGTCCGCGTTCTCCTGCAGGCGGCGCAGCGCGTCGGTCATGGCATCCACGCGCACCGAGCCAAAGGTAAAATCGGATTCCGCGGGGCGCACGGTCTCGAACGCGGTCTTGCACGACGTGCAGTAGTGTCCGCGGGTGGGGATGAGCAGGCCTCTCACCTGGTTCCATCGGACGGTGACGTGGCTGATAACGCTGCGCTTACCGCAGTGCGGACACCGCATCGCAACCTCATTATAACATCGGGACACCGTCAAGGAAGAAGGACGCGCCGGGTCCGCTCACAGGTTGACGAGGACGTCCGCCAGATGCTCGGAGATCCGCCTGAGCACCGCGGGGTTCGTCCAATACGTCCCGTGCGCCGACACGGGATCGCGGGCCCGGGCCCAGGTCTTGACGTCCTCGACGAACTTCAACCTGCCGCCGGAGGGGGGGTATCCCTGGTCGAAGAACGGCTCGAGGCGGTGCGCAACCAGATCGCTGGGGTGCCAGAAGTTCTGCCAGCGCCACCGCAGCCTCCCCTGGAGTCCGGTTGCCTGAAACGGGGGCGGGCACGCCTCCTCCCAGAGATCTCTGCGGTCCAGAATGGACGGCTTCCGGAACAGGAACAGGGCGATCGGCGATCCCAGCGTAATCATCCCGACGGGACAGACCGTGGTCTCGATGTCATCCGCCCGCTGCAGGAAGGCATGCCTCTCTTCCAGATTGGCCCGCGGACCGGCCTCCCGCCCCGCGGCCGCGGCGCCGGCGGCGGGCCTGCCCGCCGTGCCCCGAAGCTGCTGTGTGACGGCGGACAATTCGCGCTGGGCCGCGGTGACTTTCCGGGCGCTCATCCGGGCGCTGATGCCGAGGAGGAGATCGTACACCACGACGGAGCCCAGGCTGTGCCCGATCAGTACAACCGGCAGACACTCCCGCGCGCCCCCGGCCGGCGCGTACTTCTGAGAGAGATAGGGCTGGATCTTTGCCAGCACCACGTCCCGGATCTGTCTGCGGGGCTCATCGCTCCCGTAGAGGATCACGTCGCTCGCGGTATTTGCCTCGAACGACCGTCCGAACATCAAGAGGTGCCCCCAGGGGAAGAGGGGCATGATCAGGCACCACGCCGCGAGGATGGCCACGGCGAGGCCGGCAATTGTTCCGACCAGCCACCCCAGCGCACTCGGGTGCAGAAGGGTCATCCCCTCGGCTGTTCCCAGGGCGGTGATGGCGGGGATGAGCGCCAGCCACAGGATCATCACCAGGGTTCGCCTGGACCGGAACCGCAGGCTCGCATAGCTCGGAAAGAGATGCGTCAACCAGTCGATCCGCTCCGGAAACAGGTGGCTCCAATCCGCGCGCTCGATCACCAGGCGGGAGGCCAGGCCGGCCTTGCCGATCTCGCCGAGCCGGCGCGTGGTCGCGTCCCGGAGGCGATCCAGGAATGCCGACTGCGCGGGGGCATTCTGCGGTCCGATCCCGTGGACCAGCATGACCAAGAGGGGGCGCGCTGCGTTCACGACAACTCACCTCCTGAAAGGCGCATTCGTGGCTCCGGCTCGATCCGTGCCTCCCGGACACCGGCCTCTTCAAATTGAGGCTGTGACGTGAAGAAAAATTCGAGGTGAAGTCCGTCTTCCTGCCCGAGCGGCGGAAGATTATCCTGTTCGTCCGGCCGTTGGCTTGGGGATCAGAAGGGCTTTACGGTTTTCGTGCGCGACCCGGCCGGCCCCTCACGGGGACGCCGGCAGGCACGCCTGCAGGGCTTTCACGAGCGGTTCGACGCCGCCCCGGCCTTTCAACACGACCAACGGCGCGGCTTCCGCGAGCCGGGACTGATCCTGCGACGTCAAATACGACGCTCTCGTCCACACGATCACCGGGGTGGTGCTGCCGGTATCGGTAAGGCGGAACCGGTCCAGAAACTCAAGGCCGCCCCTCCCCGGCATCCGGAGGTCCAGCACCACCGCCGCGGGACGCTCCTTGGTCGCCGCCCTGAGTCCGCTCTCGCCGTCCGGCATGCACACCGGCCGGTACCCCAACTCCGTGAGAGCCGACTCCACGAGCTTCTGCGACTCGAGATCATCATCAACGACGAGGACGGCCGGAGTGTCGCTGCGCACGCGAGACTGCTGGGCGAGCTGCGCCGTCAGCCGCTCCTGCTCGGTGATGTCGTGGGAGATCATCGTGAGGCCGATGGGGCGACCCTGCGGGTCCCGCCTGAGGGTCTTGGTGACGCGGGCGGTGAACTGCTCGCCGTTCTTCCGGACGCGCCTCAGCGTGCCTTCCCACTTCCCGGTCCGCACGACCTCGTCCAAGATGGTCTTGGCCTGTCCGGACCTGACATCATCGGGATGGTGCAGGAGCGCGATGGTAGCCTTGCCGACGACATCCGCCGCTTCGTACCCGTACATCCGCCTTGCGCCTTCGTTCCACGCCAGGATCGTTCCCGCGAGGTCCGTCGCGACGATGGAGTACTCGGTGGAGGACTCCAAGATGGAGTTGAGGAAGGCGACCTGCTCGCCGGTCCCCGACTCCTTCAAGAAACGGTATCTGTTATTGCCCCGCGCATGCTCGCCCATTTTGGTCACCTTCCAAGTCATGACCTGGTTTCGGAGGTCGTTAAATCCACCATACCAATCACAGGCGTCCTCGATACCAGGTAATGATCTGAGAGGCGATTCCTCGAACCTCTAGGGGCGTTGGAAAATCCTGTCGGGAGTTTGCACGCTGAGGGTTGCCCGATTTCCCGCCCGGACGGCAGAAGATTATCTTGTTCGTACGGTCGAGGACGTGGGGATCAGAAGCGCGTTACGTTGTTCGTGCGCGACCCGGCCGGCCCCTCACGAGGACACCGGCAGGCACGCCTGCAGGGCTTTCACGAGCGGCTCGACGCCGCCGCGGCCCTTCAGCACGACCAATGGCGCCGTGTCTTTCAGCCTGGACTGATCCTG
>DATHLI010000066.1:0-10048 GCA_035488355.1 bacterium
TGGGATCGGTCCAGCCCAGCACGTCCTCAACCATCGTTTGCCGGAAAAACGTCCGGCAGAAGTCTACGGCCCTGGCCGTCTCGGCGGAGTCGAGGACCACCGCCTTCCCTTCCTTGTCCACTTCGCGGCCGCCGTACGACCACAGGAGCGGGTAGAGCCAGCCGTGGTTGTCGCCAAAGCCGTGCCCCAACTCGAAGCCGAAGGGGTGTCCCCTGGCCTTGAGCTTCGTCCCGGCCTCGAGGAGCTCATCCCAGGTCCCCGGGAAGCGGTGCACGCCGATCTCGGCGAACCAGTCGGTCCTCCAGACCATGAGCTGGCCGACGTTGCCGAAGGGGAGCGCCTTCCACCTGCCGTTGACAAACGTCGCCTCCTTGGCGCTCTGGTACCAGCCGCCGTTCTGCCCGCCGATCTCCGCGGCGATGTCGCTCAGGTCCACGTACTTCTCGTCGTAGAGGTACGGCCAGTTGAAGAAGTTCAGCGTGATGTCCGGTCCCGAGCCGGTCTCCGCGACCGTTGTGACACGCGTCTGGAGACTCCCGACGCTGGCCAGCTCGTAGTTGATGCGGACCCCGGCCGCCTTCTCATACTCGGGCGCGAGGGTCTGCCGGAAGTACTCGTCGAATGTCTTGATGAAGGAGTTCTCGTGCAGGATGCTGAGGGTCTGGGCCTTCTGCGCGGCGGCAGGTCCCGGCCGGACCAGAGCGGCGGCGGCCGCGCCGGCGGAGAACCCCAGGAAGCCGCGACGGGACATCGGCTGGGCGAAACCGGTCATCGTGATCCCCCCTTCTCCCGGCCCGGCTCCGGCGCCGGGCCCGCGGAGGTGTTCTCCGAACGGCGCAGGGACCCTCTTTGGAGCGTTATCAAATGTTCACACTCGGCGACTAACCTGGGAGCGGAGAGGTACCGGGAACCCGGAAAGGTGGTGACGCAGTGCGCTCTCTGTCCGGCACGTTGCTGCTGCTTGCCGCGGTGGGATTGGCCGCGCTGCCGGGAGGCGCCGGCGGCGCTTCGCACGCGCCTGATTTCGCCGGAGGCGGCCCCTGGTTCAACACCGGCGCGCCCCTCACCCTCGCCGGGCTTCATGGCAAGGTCGTCGCGGTGGAAATGTGGACCGGCGGGTGCATCAACTGCCTCAACACGCTTCCCTACGTCAAGCAGTGGGACGCCAGATACCGGAGCCGGGGGCTCGTGATCGTCGGGGTCCACTCCCCCGAGTTCGCGCACGAGCACTCCGTGGAGTACGTGAAAAACGCCATCGCGCGCCAGGGCATCAGGTACCCTGTCGTGATGGACAACGACTTCAAGATCTGGAACGCCTACAAGAACGTCTACTGGCCGGCGCTCTACCTGATCGACAGAAAGGGCGCCATCCGGTATACGCACGCCGGCGAAGGCGAATACGACACCACGGAACGGACGATCGTGAAACTCCTGGCCGAGGCGAGGTAGGCGGGACACTCCCTGCCCCTGTACGGGTGAATCACCCCGGGAGGTACGTCTTCGCAATTCCTGCACCCACTGTATAATTCGGGTCGACCATGTTGCCCAGCCGTGCACGGCCGATCTGCGTAAGCACCAAGTACGCATCCCACTTGTCGAATCCATAATCGGACACCAACCATTTCACCAGATCCGCGTAGGCGATACGCGCTGCGTCCTCCATGGGCCGTGCGCTCCCGATACTCATGATGAATGTATCGTTTTCAAGTCGTGGCCACGACAGCGCCCATCGCTTCCGGACATCCACCGTGATTGTCGTGCGTGTCGGGTGCTCGATGGCCACACCGCATAGTTCACCATCGCCTTGTGTTGCGTGGCAATCCCCAAGGTAGAGCAAGGCTCCCTCGATGCGCACCGGCAGGTAGAGCGTGGCTCCCGGGCAGATATCGGGAAGATCCATGTTCCCTCCATGATTCCCTGGCGTGAGGGCGCCAATCGAGTCAATGCGGGGAGACGTGCTGATTGTGCCGATGAATGGCTTATAAGGAAATTTCAAACGATTGTTCCATGTCACGTGTTCTTCCGTCACTTCCAGCTTTCGTACGATCTCAGGCAGAGGGTCATGGAGCATCGCGGTCAGATCGGTTGCGGTCAGGCCGCCAAAGTATGGCACGAGACAAGTGGTGCCGCGAGGTTGTGGCCCACGCGGTTTTATCGAATCGATGCGGACCGCGAGGCAGTCGCCCGGCTCGGTCCCTTCTATATACACGGGTCCGTTTTGAGGATTGACATAAGGGTATTCAAGTACTTGGCTCGGCTTGATCCCCTCATGCGTGATCCGCCCCTCGAAAGCGTCCCGTGTGTCCACAACGATCGTGTCGCCTGGGCGGACTCGGAGCACCGGTGGAGCATACGGGCCGACAGTATAATGGTATCTATTTTGGACCTCTTCGGTAAGGTGATGAGTCGCCATGCGATCCACTCCTCAGTGAGTCGTCTTCATCCCCATCTCCCCCTATATGGCCAGGTACCGCACGAGGTGATCCCGATCGGTGAGTTCTTCTCGAGTGAGCGTTGCCACGATCCGCCCCTTGTCCATGGCGTAGGCGCGATGGGCGACACTCGAGATGAGACGCATGTTTTGCTCGACCAACAGGATCGTCAGGCTCTCCTCCCGGTTCAACCGGACAAGAATCCGGGCGATCTCATCCACGATGTTGGGTTGAATCCCCATCGAGGCCTCGTCGAGGAGGAGGAGTGCCGGATCACCGACCAGGGCGCGCCCGATGGCCAGCATCTGCTGCTGCCCCCCGCTGAACGTGCCCGCCAGTTGCCGCCGTCGCTCCCGCAGCACAGGAAAGTATTCGTAGACCAGGTCGTACAGTGGCCGCGTCTTTTCACGGTTGATCGTTTCTCCGAGCATGAGGTTCTCTTCGACCGTCATCTCGGGAAAGATCTCACGCCCTTGAGGGACATAGCCGATACCCAGCGCGGCGCGCCGGTCTGCCGTTAGCGGCGCAACCTGCATGCCCCGGAAAAGAATGGAACCCCACCCGACAGGCAACAGTCCGATGATCGCCCGCATTAACGTGGACTTTCCGACCCCATTTCGTCCGATGGTCGCGACAATTTCTCCAGCAGCGAGACGGAGCGTGACTCCCTGAAGGATGTCACCACTTCCGTAGCCGGCCCTTAGCTCGCGTACCTCAAGGACCGGAGCTCCCATGGCTACTGTTCTCCGAGATAGATCCGGCGTACGTCCTGGTTGGACTCGATCTCCGCTAGAGTGCCTTCCGCGAAGACGCGCCCATAATGCATCACGGTAATCTGCCTGGCGATATGGCGGACAAAGGCCATGTCGTGCTCAACGACAATGACGGTCATGCCCTGCGAGTTGAGCCTGACGACGAATTCTGCAGTAACGGCTGTCTCTTCAGGAGTCATCCCAGCCGTCGGTTCGTCCAGGAGCAGAAGATCCGGACCCGTCGCCAGGGCGAGGCAGATCTCAAGCCACTGCTGCGAGCTGTGCGGGAGTTCCCGAGCCAATCGTTCGAGTTCGCGGTCGAGACCCAAGGTGTGCAGCGCCCAGCCCACCTGTCCATTGCGACCCTCGACGTCTCGGTTTGATGTGCCTGCGACCAGCAAATGCTGGCGGACGGTCAGCTCGCGGTAGATGCGAACGTTCTGAAACTTGAGGGACAGACCCCGCCGAACTCTAAGAAAGGGCGGGAGATAGGTGATGTCCTCTCCTTTGAAGAGCACCCGCCCGGCATCCGGCTTGTGGAGACCGGTCAGCAGGCTGAAAAATGTGGACTTCCCCGCGCCGTTTGGCCCGATGAGGCATCGCAGCTCTCCCCGGGCAATCGTCATCGCCAGGTGGTCAACGGCGCGAATCCCGCCAAACGACCTCGTCAGGTCATCTGTCTCGAGGAGCACTGCGTCAATACCGCCGCCCCGTCTGTGCATCTACGTGCGCCTCTTCAATGCTCCTTCGACTCGACCGAGGTGCGTGTCGCCCGCATCCTCGCGCGGGATGTCCACCGTCGTCCGGCGTGCGCCAAGGCGACCACGATGCCGGTCGGGAAAAAGAGCATCGTGGCAAGAAGCAGCCCGCCGAGAACGAGAAAAGCGTAGGCACCGCCCCAGACAGCGAGAGAATCTGCCAGCCAACGAAGCGCGATCACTGAAAGGAAGACGGCCAGGAGGCTGCGCCTGCCCCCGACCGCGGTCCAGATCACCGGCAACGTGGCCGCCAGCAGTCCGATGTTGGACGGGCTCATGTAGTTTCCCCAAGATACGTACAGCACTCCGCTGACGCCGGCAAGCGCGGCGGCCAGCATGAAGACTTGGACCTGGATCGCATCCACATGATGACCAAGCATCCGGGTACGTTCTGGATCGTCGAGGATCGCAACCACGATGTGACCATAGCGCGAGTTGACCAAGAGCCGCAGCCCCAGGTAGGTGAGCATCGCCAGAGCGACCGCGAGGTAGTAGAACGGCGTGGATGCCCCCCCAAGCGTGATCGGCCCAATCGTCAGGGACGGGATGTTGGTCATCCCGTTGTAGCCGCCGAAGAGCACCCGCCCGATGCGCCACTGGTATCCTGCCGTCTGGGCCATGAAGGTCTCGAGAATCAACGAGAGCACCAACGTGAGCAGAGGAATGATCCACCCACTGACCTGACCGTAGAACACGAAGTATCCAAAGGCTCCGGCGAGCACTATCGCCGCCGCGATGCCGCCGGCCGCCGCCAACAGCGTGCCCGCCGGTAGACTCACCAAGTTTCCCGCGATCAGTCCGTAGACGTACCCCGCCGTCCCGAAGAATGCGGCTTGGCCGAAGCTGAGCACACCGTTATAACCCCACAACAGACCAAGCCCCAAGCCCATGGGGGCGAACAGGAGAAAACTCGCCAAGCTGGACAGTGCGAACGTGGACCCGACAAGCGGGTAAAATAGCAGCCCGGCCGCGCACACTGCGGCAGCTGTCCAGAATGCCGGGGAGGTCCCCAGCTCCTGCGGACCGTTTACCATTCGCCAAACGTCGCCGCTCCGCACCCTCATGACACCAGCCCGCGCCCCATTCGACGGCGGCCTGCGTCACGCAGATATCCGGAAAACCCCCGGGGAAGGAACCGGATAATCACGAGTGAGGCGATCAACAACCCGATGCGTCCGATGAACGTGCCGAGCACGCTGGACAACGGTGTTGAGATGAGCGCAAGGAAAGCAGAACTCGTCAACGCGCCCACGATCGGGTTGGTGCCTCCGCCGACCACGACTGTAATGAATGCCACGTCGACGAACGTCGTTCCCATCAGCGGCACAATCGTCGTCGTGGGTGCGTACAGAGCGCCGGTGAGCCCCGCGAGGGCCGATCCGGCGGCAAACGTTAACATGTAGATCCGGCTGGTGCTGATCCCGAGCGCCTGAGCCATTTCGGGGTTCTGCATCGTTGCGCGGGTCCACACGCCGAGGCGCGTCCGGTAGAAGATCCACCACGCAAGCCACACGACCAGCACCGCCACTCCAAACAGCATCAACCGATACCCGCCGAATGCATACCCGCCGTATCCGACGGTCCACTGGGGCAGCGGCACGGACACGAGGGACGGCCCAAAAAGGATCAACACCCCTTGGCTGAGAATCAAGCTGATCCCCCATGTCGCGACGAGCGCGCCAAGCTTGTCGCGGTAGAACCGCCTGATGACGGTCCGCTCCAAGACAAGGCCAAACAGCGCCACGCCGATGACGCTGAGGAGCACGCATACAGGCAGCGGAAGATGCATCTCGTTGTACGAGAGTGTGGTGATGTAGGCCCCCAACATGATGAGTTCCCCGTGAGCCAGGTTGATAACGTCGAGGACTCCGAGGATGATCATGAGGCCCAGCGCCGCAAGCAGCAGGAAGGCAACGTTGTCCGCGAACTGGTAGAGAAGATTGATACCATAGGGCAGGTTCATGTCGTGCGCACTCCGTGTCGGTGACTACTCACTCGTTCTGATGGGAGCGCCTGGGCTCCTGCGGCTCTCGCCCCAGGAGCCCACAGCGTCACTTGCGCCTTCTCGGGCGCTTACGCGGGATTGTTACTTCTTGAGAAACTTCTTGAAGAATGGATCCTCATCAGGGATATACTGCTTGTACTCCGGGGTGCGGACGAGGTTCACGCCGAGCCGCCGCGTCCACCACGGATCGATGTGGGGCCACTCGGCGACAAAGGTGATGTTGTGGTTCTCGTCACAGCTTGCGAGGCGAATGTACTGGCTCAGATGGTGCGTCGCGGGGTCCATGCGGACCCATCCCGCCGGGGCCTCAACGCCGATTCCGGATTCTAGGGCTTCCATCACCGAAGGCTTGTCAGTGGTGCGTGCGAGCCGCACGGCCTTCGCGTACAGGTGAGTGGCGACATATGCGCTGTGACCTTCCATTGCCATGTAGGGTTCATCAGGGAACATCTTCCTCCACCGCTCCACGAACTTTCGGTTGCGTGGCGTCGGGATCTCCTCCATATAACTCGCAGTGACATGGAACCGCGCCAGGGCCGGCGGCTTGAACCGTAGGTGCTCGTATCCTTGAGCGATGTTGATACTTGACCCCATGGGAATGCGGACTCCGGCAGCCTGTGCCTGAGGATAATAGTTAGAGTGATTTTGGCCCGTGATGTACATCATCAGCCAATCGGGCTTGGCCTGCTGAATGCGCGCGATGCTCGAACTGAACTGGGACACGCTGAGGGGAATGAACTCCTCGCCGATGATCTCCGCGCCCAGAACAGGGGCCATTGCCCGCGTCCACGCCGCACTCAACTGACCGAAGTTGTAGTCTGCCGCAAGGGTGTAGATGCGCCGGCCGAAACGCTGGATCATGTACTGCATCACAGGCAAGATCTGCTGCTCCGGCAGGGCCCCGGTGCAAAATGTGTTCTTGTCGGCGACGCCCCCTTCATACTGGTTGTTGTAAAAATACAACATTTTATTCTCGTCCATGATGGGGCGCAGCGCCTCGCGCTCCGCGCTGGCGAAGCCTGCCATGATGACATCGGCCTTGTCCTGGAGAATCAGCCGCCGCGCCAGCGACTGGAATTGGCGGTTGTCCGACTGCGGGTCCGGAGCGATGAGGTCGATCTTCCTGCCCAGGACACCCTGGTCTCCCGACTTCTCCAGATACTCATCGGCCTCATCCCATACGACAGCATCCTTAGACGGCGCCTCCCCCCGATCGATGACAGAGGAGCCGCTCCCCAGTTTGGGATGCTCTGTTGGCGGCTTCGCGGCCACTTTCGCAAACACGCCGGGACTGCCTGGGCCCTGCAACCCGCCCCTGAGCGTAAATCCGTCGTTGATCTCCTTGATCGCCAGTTGGGTCCCGTGCCATTTGTTGAGGCCGAAGATCGCGAAGTTCCCTGAACGATCCTCCAGCAGCCCAAACTTGATCGTGGACGCTTCAGCGCCGAAAACGATGTTGGGTACACCGAACGTCGCGCTCCCCAGACCGAGTGCCGCCCCTGCAACTGCGCCTGCGGTGACGAACTCACGCCTCGTCAGGGCGGGCGACTCATCTCTCCCGGGACCGCCGTCAGCCGGTGTCTCTCGATCTCTGACAATACTGTGGGCCGGATCTCGCATCGCACTCATGTATTCCTCCCCTCCTTTTGTGTTGAATGCCAGCGATAGGACAGGTCCCCGTCGAATATCGTCGCGGTAGATCTTGTCGTACAGCGGGTGGAACCGCCCGGCGGCCCGAGACTGCCTCTTTCTCTGATCCTCACTCCCTTTCAACCACCCCGCTCTCTCGGCACGTTGGCGCGCGCTAGGCCACCGGCTGGAGGTGGCTCCGCACCACCCCGAGCGGCCCGGAGGCCACCGGCAGGCCGTCGCGGTAGACGATCAGGTGACCCGAGGTCACGGGGATCCGTGAGCCCGGCGTGAGGATGCCGGCGAGGTTGAGGGGATCTGCCGCCGGGACGAGCACGGTCTCCCCTGCCGGCTCCTGCCGCCGGACCGCTCGCAGCGCTTCCACCGCCTCCGGGAGCGCGTACTGCTCGCCGACGACGCCGTCGACAAAGCGGCCGCCGCGAATCTCGCCCGAGGCTTCCCACCGACGGTAGATCGCGAGCAGCGTCCGCCAAGGAGGAGGCTGGGACTCCCTGGCCAGCACCTCGCGAAAGACCACTCCATAGCGTCGGAGGAACTGGCGGGCGATCACCTCCAGCTTCTTCTCGGCGGCGGGCGATTCCGATGCGTCGATCCGCCACAGGGACCACCGGCCCGACGGTAAAACGGCAGGCCCCGAATGCGGGAGGATCGTTCCGCGGCGGGCGCCCCGCCGGCGCCGGCTCCCGTGCTCCCGCCGGAGCAGAAACCGCAGCCCCGCCACTCCGTCTCCGGTCACCAGACCCCGCGCCACCAGTTCCCACAGCGCAGCCTCCGCCTGGACCGGCAGCAGCCCGAGCGCTCTCGTGATCTCGGTCAAGAAGGAGGCACCCCGCCGCTCCAACATCGTGTACACATCCGCGGCCACCCGCCCCAGGTCCCGAGCGACGTCCGTTCCCCGCGGCTCGACGAAGGCGGGGAGATCCTCGCGCAGCACGAAGGCAAGCGGGGCCTGACGCGTGAGCATCTGGCGGCGCCTGCGGGGATCCGGGCGGAGGGCGTCCGGCTCTTCCCGGCCCGCGTGCAGCCGGCCCCAGGCGACCTGTCCCGACAGGCACAAGTGCTCGAGATCGTCTGGCTGATACGATCGCACCCGCCCAGGCAGCACCTGCTCTTCCCAGGCCGGCGCGGGAAGCTCGAGTCCCTGGAGCTGCGAGATCACCTCGGCGAGCCCGGCCCGGCCGTTGAGCTGGGTTCCGGCCTCGAGGTGCTGCCAGCGAAAGAGAAACCGCATGAGGACTGCTGGGGGGACCGGCTCGATCTCCCGGCGGAGCCTGCCCAGGGTCAGCCGGTGGATCCGGGCCAGCAGCCGGCGGTCGCACCACTCTACCTCTCCGGCCGCGCCGCCGGGCGTGAACCGCCCCTGCAGGACCACGCCGGTGTGCTCCAGAGCCGCAAGCGCACCGTCGATAACCTCGAGCGGCAGCCCCAGGCGCGCGGACAGGCCGGCCGCGGTGACCGGCCCGAGACACTCCATCCAGCCCTGTACCACGCGCCTCGCGGCGATCTCCTCGCCGATGCCCTCCTCAACGCCGCCGGGCACGGCAAGCGCGGGCGTGATGCCCGCCTCTGGGCGCAGCGCCCGCAGCCAGGGGAGACGCTCGGCGGCGATATAGGCGGAGACCTCGCGGCCTTCCAGGGACCACGTGGCCACTGTCGCCCGCCGATCCGCCACGAGGGACGCGGCCATGTCCGGCCACTGCGCGGCATCGCCCACCGGCAGCACGCCCAGCGTGAGCAGCAGATCATGGAGTTCGTCGGGGGTGCGGAGATCGGGCCAGGCCTGTGCACGCACCTCGGCCAGCGCCTCCGCATCGAGCGCGCCGAGCGTCCGCGCCAGTTCGGGGTCGGTGCGCCGCAGCGAGACCGCGCGCGCCCGCCGCTCCTCCAGCGGCGCGTCGTCCAAGAACGCGTAGGGATTGGCGTTGAGGATCTCGTGCGACATCGGCGAGGGCGCCGACGTCTCCACCGCGATCGTCCGGATCTCGCCGCGGTCGATCGCATCCAGCACATCCCGCAGGCCGTCCACGTCCATGGCCTCCCGCAGGCAGTTCTGAATGGTCTCGGTCACCAGCGGATGATCCGGCACCGTGATCGGGCCCGCGTGGTTGTCCCCGCAGGCCACCTGCTCCGGAAACACCGCGGCCAGCAGGTCTTCGGCCCGCATCCGGATGAGCGCGATCGGCACCCGGCGCCCCCCCTGCTGCCGCAGCACCGCGAGCGCGCGCGTGACGTTCCACCGCCAGCGGTTACCGAACATCGGGACGGCCAGCAGCGCCTGCACGAGATCGGCCTCGAGCGTCTGCTGGCGCACCATGCCGAACACGTTCTCGAGCGGGAACGAATGCTGCTCCCCGAGTGACAGGACGAGCCCATCGTCGGTCGCGGCGGCCTGGAGCTCGAAATCGAAGGTGAGGCAGAACCGCTTGCGGAGCGCCAGCCCCCAGGCCCGCG
>DATHLI010000067.1:0-6904 GCA_035488355.1 bacterium
GCCCGTCGGCCGGGGCAGCGCCGTCACCCGGTCGAGGGCGCCCTCGATCTCGGCCTCCACCGCATCGGGCAGCTTGAACCCGCTGGGGGCGAAGAACTTGATCCCGTTGTCTTCCATCGGATTGTGGGAGGCGGAGATGACAATGCCGGCGTGCACCGCGAGATGGCGGGCGAGGTAGGCGACCCCCGGCGTGGGAAGAATACCGAGCCGCAGCATGTCCGAGCCGGCGGAGCAGAGTCCGGCGGCCAGGGCGGCCTCGAGCAGATCGCCGGAGATCCGTGGATCCCGCCCCACCGCGAACCGGCCGCGGTTCCCCGGCGCGAGCACATGCGCGGCCGCCCGCCCCACGCGGTCCACCAGCTCGGTCGACAGGTCGGCGTTGCCGACCCCCCGGATCCCGTCAGTCCCAAACAGCCGTCCCACCGGCGCCTACGTGGGAGAGAGCGTGATCATGACCTGCAGGGGCTGGATGATCAGGACGCGGATGCCCAGCGGGAGGATCACGCGCGGGCTCACCGCATGCTGGCCGGGCCCCAGGCCGGCCGCGCTCACCTCGATGGTCACGATCTGCGCGGTCAGGCGCCGCACGAGGTCCTGCGGTCCCTCGACCTGGACCACGACGCGGTCGGGCACAATCCGGGTGGCCGTGCCCGCCGGCACGTCCACCGCATGCACCGGCACATTCCGGAAGACCGTCGAGAGCATCTCCCGGCCGACCCGGACGTTCACCGCCACCTGACCGGCGGAGGACGAGATGCCGGGGGGCAGCTGCAGCGCCACGCGGCGGGTGAAGTCCGCGCGCGCCCCGGTCACGTCCACCGGCATCGTCGCCGCGGTCTCGGCTTTCTGCAATACTGCGCTCGGACCGGTGAGCGTGACGGTGGCGGGCTCGGCGGTCGCCGCGGAGACCGCCAGCGACTGCGGGGGCGTCCCCACCAGGGTGGGGACCACGGAAACGACCTTGCTGATCACCGCCTGGCGAACGGAGAGCGTCATGGCGACGGCCGTCGGGCTCACCGCGACGCCCGTCACCACCTGGCCCGCCGCGTCGGCGGCCACCACCTGCACGGAGGCCACCACCTGCTGGCGCACGGACGCCGTATCGAAGTAGACGATCGCGTGCCGCACCTGGGCCACCTGGCGCGATGGTCCGCTGACGGTCACGGACGCCGGTAAGGTGCGGGCGCCCCCCAGCGCCACCCCCTCGGGCGGGGCGTCGAGCAGGCTCACCTCCACCGGGATGCGCTTGCTGGTGAGGGAGTCCAGCACGACCAGCAGCGCGGACGGCTTCTGATCGACCACCCGCACGTCGAGCGCCGAGGAGACGATCACCGGCACCTCGGCGTGCTCGCCGGGCTCCAGCCCCGACAGGTCCACGTAGGCGTCGACGAGCTTCGGCGTCAGGAGGGCGATCTGCGAGCGTGGACCTTGGAGCCGGACCGTGATCTGCGGCGGGGATTTCGGCGACGGCCGGACCACGACCTCATTCGGTTCGAGGTTGCGGAGCTCGATGTCCACCTTCAGCGAACGGGCCACCACCGGGTTTTGGGCGGTGGCGACGTACAGCCACATCACGACGGCGATGCCTGCGGAGAGGAGGAGGTAGAGCGTCCGCTCGTCCCAGAACCGCTTCATTCGCCGCGCCGCCTGGCCCACTGCCAGAGTCCCGGGACGCGGACGGGCATCGGCACGCGGAAGGACGGCACACTGAACGAGGCCCGGGGCAGCGGCTGGGGGCTGGAGAGCGCGAGCAGGGTCCCTTTGAGCTCTTCCTCGGTCAGGCCGCGGGTCAACCGTCCCTCCCGGGCGAGCGAGATCGTGCCGGTTTCTTCGGACACGACCACCGCGACCGCGTCCGTCTCCTCCGTGATCCCGATCGCCGCCCGGTGGCGGGTGCCGAGCGCGCGGCTCAGCCCGGGCCGCTCGGTGAGGGGGAGCAGGCACCCCGCGGCCACCAGGCGGTCGCCGCGGATGATCAGCGCGCCGTCGTGCAGCGGGGTGTTCGGGAAGAAGATGTTGATGAGAAGCTGGACGGTGGCGACGGCGTCGATCCGAATCCCGGTCTCGATAAAGTCCGCCAGCCCGACGCTCCGCTCCAGCACGATCAGCGCGCCGATCTTGCGGGACCCCAGGATGCGGGCCGCCCGGGCGACGTCGTTGACCAGGCGGATCCGCGCCTCGCGGTCGAGCCCGTGGGTGGTCAGGCCCACGAGCGACACCCCGCCCCGGCCCAACTGCTCAACCATCCGGCGCAGCTCGGGCTGGAAGAGCACCAGCAGCGCGAACGGCAGCGCGAACGCGACGCTCCGCAGCACCCACTGCAGCGTGTACAGCTGCAGCGTCTGGCTGATCAGGTAGGCGGCGAACAGCACGCCGAGGCCGGCGACCAGCTGCACGGCGCGGGTGCGCCGCACCAGCATCAGGATCTGGAACATGATCAGGGTGACCACCAGGATGTCGATCAGATCCCAGGGCCACCGGAACGGCGGCAGCGGCAGCGGCATCGCGCTCACAGCACCTCCGCCAGCAAGGCTTTCTGGGTGTGGAGCCGGTTCTCCGCCTCGTCGAGGGCGACCGACCGGGGGCCGTCCAGCACCTCGCCGGTGATCTCTTCCCCCCGGTGCGCCGGCAGACAGTGCGTCACCACGGCGTGGCGCGGCGCGCCGGCCAGCAGGGCGGCGTTGACCTGGTAGCGCTGAAACACCCGCCGCCGGGCGTCCGCCGTGGCCTCCTGGCCCATGCTGGTCCAGACATCGGTGTAGATGACGTCCGCGTCGCGCACGGCGGCCGCGGGGTCATCGGTGACCTCCACCGCGCCCCCGGACGCTCCCGCGGCCGCGCGGGCCCGGGCGAGCGTCTCCGAATCGAGACGGTACTCCTTGGGCGTGGCCATCGCGATCGACATGCCGAGCCTCGTCCCTCCAAGGACGAGCGAGCGCAGCGTGTTGTTCCCGTCGCCGATCCAGGCCACCCGGATCCCCTCGAGCCGGCCGAGGCGCTCCCGGATGGTCAGCAGCGCCGCGAGCGCCTGGCACGGGTGCTCCCGATCGGAGAGGGCGTTGATGACCGGAATGCGGGCGTGCTCGGCGAGGGCCTCGAGCGTGCTGTGGGCGAACGTCCGCGCCGCGATCCCGTCGACCCACCGCTCCAGGTTCCGGGCGACGTCCGGCGGGCTCTCGCGGCTGCCCATCTGAATATCCTGAGGACCGAGGTAGACGGTGTGGCCGCCCAACTGGAGCATCCCCACTTCGAACGTGGTATGCGTTCGCAGCGACGGCTTCTCGAAGACCATCGCGAGGACCTTGCCGCGGAGCGGGGCGGTGCGATCGCCGGCGCGGGATCGCGCCTTCAACTCCCCGGCGAGGTCGAGGACATGCCGCAGCTCGTCGGGGTCAAGATCGCAAATGCTCAGGAAGTCCCGCCCCCGAACGGTCGGCATCGTTCCTCCTTGCGCTACGCGTCCCCTCCCCGGCGCGAATGAAAGAGGGGACGCCCGGCGCGGCCGCTAGATACTGTGATGCCCGTGGAGGCGGTCGGTGAGACCGGGGCCAACCCCTGCTTTACCTTCGCTCCCCTCTTCGGCTTACCGCTTCGAGTACTGGAAGCCCTTCCGCGCGCGTTTGTGGCCGTACTTCTTGCGCTCTTTCTCGCGGGGGTCCCGGGTGAGGAGCCCCGCCTTCCGGAGCGGCGCCCGCAGCTCCGCGTCGTGCGCCAGCAGCGCCCGGGCGATCCCGTGCCGGACCGCCCCCGCCTGCCCGTGCACGCCGCCGCCGGTGACGTGGACGATAATGTCGAACCGCCCCTCGGCGTTCGCGACGACGAGGGGCTGTTTGATCGCCGTCTGAACCGGCCCCTTCGGGAAATACTGCTCGGCCGGACGGCCGTTCACCTGGATGCTGCCGCTTCCCGCGACCATCCGGATCCGCGCCACCGCTTCCTTGCGGCTCCCCGACGTCATGATCGGTCCCGCGGTCGCCATCAGGCGTCACGCTCCCCGGCCGGCAGTGCCGCCGGCTGCTGCGCGGCGTGGCGGTGCGCCGCGCCGCGGTAGATCCTGAGCTTGCGCAGGCATTCGCGCCCCAGCGGGGTTTTGGGCAGCATGCCCCGCACCGCCTCGCGGATGATGTATTCCGGGCGCCGTCGCAGGAGCGTCCCGGCGAGGGTGGCGCGCAGCCCGCTCGGATAACCGGAGTGGCGGTAGTAGACCTTCTGCTCCGCCTTCCGTCCGGTCAGGCGGATCTTGTCCGCGTTCACCACGATGACGTGGTCGCCCCTCACGTACGGCGTGAACATCGGCCGGGCCTTGCCCCGGAGCACCGAGGCGACCCGGCTGGCGAGCCGTCCGAGCACCTGGCCCGTGGCGTCGACGACGAACCACTGGCCCGGTTCCCTGGGTGACGCCATCGGCGTTCGCATGATCTCCTCCGACCGCTGACTGCGGGAATGCCCTCGCGGGAAAAGGCGTGCCGCCGCGCCCGCGCGACGGCACCAGGGCTCATTCTAGGGTTTTCCGGGTGCCGCTGTCAACACGCCGATGTGCCTCGTGTGCCTCGTAATGCCGGCGACCGAAACGGACCTGGTTGCCTCATAACTCCGGTGACCAACCGATAGCGATGTGCCGGGGCGCCTGGTAAAATGCGGGCGACGAGCAACCATCCGCCGCGAAATCCACCAACGATGGGGGATGACACATCGCCTCGAGCAGGTCTCTCGGCCCTTCGCCGCGCTCTGACCCGGCGCCGCTGCTCAGCCTCGGCGCGGCCCTGGCGGTCCTGGCCATCCTCGACTGGCTGGCCTTACTGCCCATGGTGCACCGGTGGGACGAAAGCGTCACCATCTGGCTGCAGCGGGCGGCGCCCGCCTTCGACTGGCCGGGGGCGATCGTCGTGTTCCTGGGGAATGCCGAAGTGCTGATCCCCGCCGTGGTGGCCGGCGGCCTGCTCCTGGGCGGGAACCCGGGACGGGTCACGCCCATCCTGTGGCTTGCGGTGGTGCTGGGCGCCGCAAGCGTCCTGGCCGTCATCCTGAAGCATCTGATCCCTCACCCGGGACCGCCGGAGGTCTTCCAGCGCCACCACATTCCCGGCCTCCACGTCCCAACGCCCTACAGCTTCCCGTCGGGGCACACCCTGCGGACGACGGTGCTGTGCGGAACGGTGCTCCGGAACACGCCGTGGCTCGCGGGCGCGCTGATCCTCTGCATGATGGCCGCCCTCGTCTACATGGGCGATCACTGGGTCTCTGACGTGATCGGAGGCCTGTGCCTGGGATGGGTGCTTCTGGAAGCCGGCGGGGCGCTCAGGAAAGCTCGATCTCGGAGCTATCGCCAAGGTTGATCCGCGCGCGCTGGCCGGTCACCAAGGCGTTGTCGCCGATGATGGAGTGCTCCAGCAGGACGCTGTCCACCCGGGCGTTGGCATTGATGATGCTCTCCTTGATCACGGCGTTGGTGACCCGGGCGCCGTCGGCCACCGTCACGTACGGACCCAGGACCGAACCCTCCACGACCGCGGTGGCGGCGATCGCCGAGGGCGGGATGATCACCGAGCCCGGAATCCGCTGAGGTGGGGGGGGAGCGTCACCGAGCAGCGCGCGGTTTGCCCGGAGCAGCGCTTCCGAAGTGCCGCAGTCGTACCACTGGTCGATGGGAAACGTCTGGAGCTTCTCGCCCGCGTCGATCATCATCTGGAGCGCATCGGCAAGCCAGTACTCGCCGCGCACCATCCGCCCACCGTCGACGAGCCGCTCCAGCGCCTCGCGAAACGGGGCGGGCCGCTGGATCATGTAGACGCCCACCGCCGCCAGGTCGCTGGGCGGGTCCTCGGGCTTCTCCCACAGGTGCTTCACGATGCCGCTGCTGTTCACCTCGACCACGCCAAACGCCCGGGGGTCGGCCACATGATGGACGCCGATGGCCGAGTGCGGCAACGTGGTCGCCGCCCGCAGGTCGCCTTTCACGACGGTGTCGCCGAAGACGATCAACGTGGGCCGATTGAGGTGCTCGCGCGCGAGGTAGACGGCGTGCCCATTTCCCATCGCCTCGTCCTGATGGACGAAGTGGGCCCGGAACTCATAGCAGTCCCGGACGTACTCCTCCACCTTCTCCGCGAGGTACCCGACCACCAGCACGATCTCCTCGACCCCCAGGGCCTTGAGCTGGTCGAGGATGTAAGCCAGGATGGGCTTCCCCGCGACGTTCATGAGCACCTTGGGCTGCGTGTGCGTGTGGGGCCGGAGACGCTTCCCGCGCCCGGCCACAGGGATGATCGCGTTCACCGAATGGCCCTAACCTTCACGAAAGAGGCTCAAGAGCCGGCGCTGCATCTCGGAGGCGACTTCGGTGACGTCCTTGATGGTGTCCACGCCGCGCCAGTAGGCCGGGGACTTGAACGCCCCCAGCTTGCCCCCGCGGGCGAGGTCCGGGAAGGTTGTGGTCTCGTGATCCCCGCGCTCCGGCAGGTGCTCGCGGATGGCGCGCGCGAGCGCGTAGATCCCGCCGTTGATCCAGTACGGCAGTTCCGGTTTTTCCCGAAACTGCGTGACGCGGTCGTCGCCGTCGGTCTCCACGATCCCGTAGGGGCTCACAAACGGGGTGAGGTAGATGGTGGCCAGCATCTTTCGCGCCCGGTGGGACGCGATCAGCGGACCCAGGTTGAGGTTGGTTATGATGTCCCCGTTCGTCGCGATCACCAGGTCCTCCCCTTCCGGGACCTGGCCGAGCGCCAGCCGCAGCGCCCCTCCCCGCCCCAGCGGTTCATGCTCCACGGAGTACCCGACGCGCATCCCGAGGCGCTCTCCGTCGCCGAAGTAGGTTTCGATCACCTCGTGGCGGTACCCGCAGGAGAGGATCACATCCGTCACGCCCTGCCCCCGCAGCCACTCCAGCTGGTACCCGAGCATCGGG
>DATHLI010000068.1:0-2118 GCA_035488355.1 bacterium
ACGGGCGAGCTGATCACCCGGTTGTCGAGCACGATCGTCAGGTACTTGCCGATGTTTTTCGAGGTATAGTCCTCGAACTTCTTGGCGGCCGAACTCCGAAAGGTGAAGGCGACGTTCGGCCGGCCGAACTGGTCGAACTGGGTCCGGGCGTCGATGAGATCCGCGCCGGTGAGAATGACCTTCTTCGGGATCTTGGCGGTCGTCTTGTTGTCGGGGATAACGGCGGTGTCCGGTCCCGTCCACGCCGCCCCCCGCGGCAGCGAGGTGCTCCCGGTGTCGACGAATTCGAGGAGCGCGGTCTTCCCGATCAACTCGATCGCCCGCTGGGGGTTCTCGATCCCGGGCAGCTCCGCCACGATCCGGTCCCGCCCCTGCCGGGTGATCACCGGCTCGGCCACTCCCAGCTGGTCGATCCGGTTGCGGATCACCTTCAGGACCCCGTCCATCGCATCGTTGCTGATCGGGGTCTCGGGCGTCGCCTTGGCCTGCAAAACGATGTGGCTTCCGCCCCTGAGGTCCAGGCCGAGGTTGAGGTGGAGGCGGGGCGTCTGAAATCGGGGCGTCGTCGGTCCGCCGGGGAACGCCACCGGCTCGAACGCGATCAGAAACGCCGCGACCGAGATGAGGAGGACCCCCAGGAGCCGTACCGGGTGACCCAGCTTCACCGACCTCTCTCCTCCGCTGGAAACAAAAAAAGCCCTGAGGCGCCGCGCACCATTATATCGGCCGCCCCCGTGAGATGTCAAACCACCGCGGGGGGCACGCCGGCCGCGCCCGCGTGCGTCCGGGCTGTCTTCCAACCGCCCAATTGGGGCATGTACAGGGATCGGGGGAGTGGTGCGTCATGGGACACGGTTCGGGATTGGGCAGCAGGCTTCGTCGGAGTCCAGGGGTCAGTGAGGCGAGGGGGTTCACGCTCGTCGAGGTCGTCGTGGGCCTGATGGTGTTCCTGGCGATCTCCTTCGGCCTCCTCCAGGTGTTCATGAACGGCGCGACCTATGCCAACCGGTCAGACAGCAAGGCGGCCGCGACGAGCCTGGCCGCGCAGGTGATGGAGCAGATCAAGGCGAGCCCGAACCCGTACGCGATGGTCGGCTTCACGAATATGGCCCGGACGCCCCTGCCGCTGCCGGCGCCGTACACCGGCGTCTTGAATCCATCCCCGCACACGTTCCAGATCGCCGTGACCGTGACACCGGACAACAACCTCAACCTGATCACGGTGACGGTGAGCGTCTACCGCCCGACCGACCCCGACAACGCCCCCCTGGTGACCGAATCGACAGTGCTCGACGCGCAGTAGACACGGAAGTTTCGTGGCATGTTCCTGAAGGATTCCGGAAGAGACACGCCCGCCGCGCGCCCAGGTTCCCAACAACGCGCGGGCGTACCGGGCATCTCCACGTCCTCCTCGGGCCGGCGCAGGGCATACATATGAAGTGAAGATGGGCCCCACGAAAAGGCAAACTCGGAGCAATCCGGGGACGCAAAGCGACAGAGCCACACCGTGTGGCTGGCTGCGCTGCCGAAAGAGGGCCACCAACAGGAGGTGGGCCTCTTTGATATTTTCTGGAGCTCGTTCCCCGCGGGGCGAACGCGGGCTCGTGATGATGGCGCTCCTCAGCGTCACGCTCGTGCTCACGTTGCTCGCCGGACTCATGCTGTACCTGGTCGGCAAAGAGACCGCGGTGAGCGGGCTCAGGATGACCGGGCAGAAGAGCCTGTACATCGCCGAGGGCGGAGCGGCCCAGGCCCGCGCCGCGCTGATGGCCTACGTGGGCGCCTACCCGACCGGGCTCACCACCGTGGATTCCTCGCTGACGCCGGCGACCGTGCGCGGCTGGTATAACAACGGATGGGCGCAGAACCCGTTGGCTCTCCTGGACTACCTGGTGGTGGACGGCCAGCGGCTCATCAGCCCTGTCCTTCTGGTCGCGAACGGCCCGCCGGCGACGTTCCAGGTCAATTGGGGCCTCGCCACACCGCACCTCAAGCTGCAGTACGGCGGCGCGCCGGCGAACACGCTGGGGGATGGGACGTACACTGCCTCGGTGACGCTGACGCCGTGGCTCAAGGCGGACCCCTCGTGCCAGGGGGGGAAGCCATGCGCCATCCACC
>DATHLI010000069.1:0-8251 GCA_035488355.1 bacterium
CTGCGCGCCGAGGACATCACCGCTCGAGCGGGAAAAAGAGATTGGACCGGAGCGGCAGGCGGCGGGCATCAACCGAGGTGAGCCGATGCAGCGGATCGTACGGGAGCAGGCTCGGAAATACGCGTTCGATCGGGACGATGAACCGCTGTTGCGGGTCCGGCGGGGGGAGCGGTTCGAAGTCGAGACGTACGATGCCAGCACCGGGTACTTCGAGACCGCGGACCAGAAGGCCGTGCCCGCCCGCCGGCCCGGGTTCGACCGGACCCCGCCGCTCGTGAACCCGATCGCCGGCCCCGTGTGGGTGGAGGGGGCCGAGCGCGGGGACACGCTGGTGGTCACGGTCGAGGACATCGTCGTGGACAGTTACTCCTGGATCGCGATCGGCCCCCGCCGAGGCCCGCTCGGGGAGTCCACCCGCTGGCCTGAACTGTCCGGCGAGTACACGACGAGGATCTTTCGCCACACGCCCGGTCCCAGCGGAACCACCCGCGATGGGCTCCTGCACTTCAATGAGCGGATCTCGTGGCCCGTCACCCCCTTTGTCGGCACGTTTGGCGTGGCGCCGGACCGGGAAGTGATGAGCAGCGCGGATGGCCAGGGCGAGTGGGGGGGCAATCTGGACATTCGAGACGCCGCGCCCGGCCGCCGCATCTACCTGCCGGTCTTCCATCCGGGCGGGCTGTTCTATCTCGGCGACGTGCACGCCAGCCAGGGCGACACCGAGTTCACCGGCACCGCCGCGGAGACCAAGGCCACGGTCCGCCTGCAGCTGGACGTGATCAAGGGGAAGCAGGTGCCCTGGATCCGGATCGAAACGCCGGCGTCGATCGTGTCCGTCTTCGCGTACCGTCCCCTGGAGGTGGCGGTGGAGACGGCCACGGTGAATCTCATGGACTGGCTGATCAGCGAGTACCGGCTGACTCCCGTCGACGCCTACTGTCTGGTCAGCACGTGTCCGGATTTCCGCATCAACGTCTACCAAATGTGCAGAGTCGGGAAGCTGAACTACGTCGCCGGGGCCGAGATCCCCAAGCGATACCTCCCGGTTGATGGGGCCCCCGCCTGAGCCATCCGGCGCCGGCAACACGTAGAGGTTTGTGCGTTCCCTCGGGAGGGTAATGTAATTACCCTTGTGAGGGAACAGCCATGAACAAAACGATCATACAGAAGTCCGGCCGGCAGGAGCCGACGCCATTACAGCAACTGCGCTTGGAATAATTAACCCTATTGAAAATTAACTGAAAAACGGGCTACGGATACGCCTTGAGCGATTCGAGCTTCAGATTAGGAATTCGCTGATAGTGCTTGCGATTCTCGCTCAGCAAGACCATCCCATGGTGCAATGCCGTGGTTGCAATCGTGAGATCGAACTGGCTAATGACCTCACCCCCATCGAGCAGGCGAGCATTCTCCTCGCCGAATCGTCGCGCGATCTCCTCCGTGAACGGGAGCACAACAACCCCGCTCAGAAATCGTCGGAGGCCTTCCGCGGCCTGCTCGGGATCCCGAGAACGGTGGATGCCCGTGACAAGTTCCGCAAGCGTCACCACGCTGATGGCCAGTCCCTCAGGCCTGACAGCCTCGACTCTTGTCCGGACTTGGTCTCGGCCCCGCAAAAACCAGACGACCCAGTCGGTGTCCAGAAGGAACGGCATTTAGAGCTTAATAGGAGGGCGACTCCCACGGGCTCTTCGCCCGTACACTTCCTCGATGAACTCTTCCGGAACAAGATCCTTCCACGACCCAAACGACGACAAAAAGGCCGCATCATCGTTAGTTTCCTTCCCCGGAACGAAAATCTCCACGATTTCATCCTCGGGAAGTTCGATCGGTTCGAGGGGTTCGAATACGCCGTTCCTATATTTTCCTTTGATGACTTTGCTCAAAGGAGCACCTCTTCCATCACACTAACCAGTATACATGAAATTGACCACCAGGATCGTGCGGTGGCGTGCGCCGCTGTAGATCCCCAAGCGATACCTCCCGTTTGGTGAGGCCGGCGCCTGAGCCATCCGGCGCCGGCATCGGGGGGGCGGCGGCCCGCGACACGCCTGCGCAGAAGGGGTCCGGAACAAGCCCGCCGAAAGACCGCGGACCTGTGTTGGTTCATAAAGGGAGGGGATGGCCATGCAGCGTGCGCGTTCGCCTGTTCACCGGAGGTCACGGCTCCTGGCCCTTTCCGTTCTCGCCGTGATTCTGCCCGCCCTGGCCGCCACCGGGTTCTGGAATACCCCCGTCCAGGGTCAAGGCCGCGCAGAGACCCTGATCGTCTTGCGCAACATCGACGACTACGTGACCAACGACCCCAGCCGGCAGTACGAGTACAGCGCGCAGATGTGGGACGAGTCAACATACGACACCCTGGTGACCCTGGAGGCGCCCGACTTCACCAAGATCCAGCCGAAGCTGGCCGAGCGGTGGGAGATTTCGAAGGACGGACTGACCTACACCTTCCATCTGCGCGGGGGCGCCAAGTTCCATTCGGGCAACCCGGTGACCGCAACCGATGTCCGGTTCTCTTTTCGGCGGCTCAAGTACCTCGAGGATAACCCGTCCTTCTTCATGGACCCGGTCAAGGACATCCAGGCCACGAACGACACGACCGTGAAGGTCACCCTGTCGGCGCCCGACGCGTCGTGGCTGGCCGCGCTGGCGGCCCCGCCGACCGGGATCCTCGACTCGAAGACCGTGATCGAAAAGGGCGGAACGGACGCCGAAAATGCCAAGACCGCGGACAAGGCCACGTCGTGGCTGAACGAGCATACCGCCGGTTCGGGGCCGTACGACCTGACGTCGTTCCGGAGGAATGAACAGGCGGTCTTGGAGCGGACCCCGAGCTATTGGGGTGCCAAGCCCTTCTTCGCCAAAATCGTGTTCCTTCACGTCAAGGACGGGACGACCCAGCGCGAGATGGCGGAGCGCGGGGACGCCGACATCGCCCAGGACTTCGACTCCGACATCGTGGCCAAGATCGCGCCGGGCGCGAGAATCAAGATCGTTGAAGGGCTCTCGATGAACCAGGTCTATATGGCGGTCAACACCAATCCCCAGGTGTCGAAGGAGCTCGCCGACAAGCGCGTCCGGCAGGCGGTCTCCTACGCCATCGACTACGACGGCATCATCAAGGGCCTCGTGCGCGACGCGGGCGTGCGGCCGCCGGCGATGTTCCCCATCGGGGTCCTCGGCGTCGACCTCAGTATGGCCCGGCAGCGCGACACGGCAAAGGCGAAGCAGTTGCTCGCCGAGGCGGGTTACCCGAGCGGCTTCAGCGTGAAGTTGAACTACTGGACGGCGCCGCTCCTCGGGGTGCCGTCGGAGCCACTGGCGGCGAAGCTCCAGGCCGACCTCGGCGCCGTTGGCGTCAAGGTTAGCCTCGAGCCCAAGGAACGGTCGGTGATGATCACCGAGTACCGCGCGGGCAAGCCCCAGCTCATGCTGGCCTCGTGGTCGCCCGACTACCTCGATCCCCACCCCTGGGCCGACGCCTTCTATAGAAAGGGTGGTCCGGCGGCCCACCGGGTGTCGTACGACAATCCGAAGGCGGTCGAGCTGGTGGCCGCGGGAGACCGGGAGCTCGACCCGGCAAAGCGCGCAGGCATCTACAAGGAGCTCACCAAGGTCGCCCTCGACGACGTGCCGTTCATCATGCTGATCCAGCCGAAGTCGTTCGTCGGTGTCAACCCGTCGATCAAGGGTTACGCGATCCACCCGATCTGGTTCGTCACCCTGTCGAGGCTGAGCCGCTAGGGGGACGCTGCCGGCGGGAAACAGATGCTCCTCCACTACCTGAGGCAGCGGCTCGCGTTCGCCGGGGTCGCCCTCCTCGGCGTGGTCGTGGTCGCCTTTTTGGTCGCCCACCTGGTGCCGGCGGACCCGCTCGCCGCCGTGCTGAGCGACATCGCGACCAAGGACCCGTCGATTCGGGCCCAATACATGGAGCGCTGGGGGCTGGACCGGCCGCTGCCCGAGCAGTTCTTCTACTACTTGAAAAACGTCGCACGGGGGGATCTTGGCGAGTCGTTCACGACCCGCCGTCCGGTCCTCCAAGATCTGGTCCAGTACGTCCCGGCGACGGTTGAACTCTCGGTCGCCGCGTTCGCCGTCAGCGTCGTTTTCGGCGTGCCGCTGGGCGTCTGGGCGGCGCTGCGGCACAACCGGTCCGCGGATCACGCGGCCCGCTTCATCTCACTGGTGGGCGCCGCCTCGCCAATCTTCTGGACGGGCCTGATCGCGCTGTACGTCTTCTACTACCTCCTCCGCTGGGCGCCGGGGCCCGGCCGGCTCGACCCGCACCAGGTGCTCCCGCCGGTCGTGACGGGATTCCTCCTCCTCGACAGCCTGATCGCAGGGCGGGTGGACGCCTTCCTGTCGGCGCTCGGGCACATCATTCTGCCCGCGCTGGTGCTTGGCTGGTTCATCATGGGGCTCACCGCGAGGACGACACGGTCGGCGCTGCTCGAGGTGCTGGCGGCCGACTACCTTCGCACCGCCCGGGCCAAGGGCCTCGGCGAACGGCGCGTCGTCGGGATCCACGCCCTCCGAAACGCGCTGATCCCCGTCCTCACGGTGGCCGGCCTGGCATTTGCCAGCCTCCTCTCAGGCGCGGTCCTGACGGAAACGGTGTTCGCCTGGCCCGGGATCGGCCGCTATGCCGTCACGGCGGCGACCCGGCTCGACTATCCGGCCATCCTCGGCGTGACGCTGCTCACCGGGGTCATCTACATTGTGGTGAACTTCATCGTGGACCTGCTCTACGGCGTGCTCGACCCCCGGATCAGGGTCTGAGACCGTGGCCGGCGAGGCGCCGTCCCTCGTGATCTCCCGGGCCCTGGGCCCGGTCCGGCCGGGCCATCGATTGAGGGCGCGCAGCAACACCGCGCTCTGGACAGGCGCGGCCATGGTGGGCGCGTGGGCGCTCGTCGCCGCCTTTGGGCCGCTGGTGGCGCCGCACAGCCCGCTCGACCTCGACGTGATGAACCGGCTGCAGCCGCCCACCGCGAGCCACCTCTTCGGCACGGACGAGGCCGGCCGCGACAACTTCTCGCGCGTGATCTACGGCGCCCGGATCACGGTCCCGGTCGCCGTCGGGGTGATCGCGGCAGCCACCGCCATCGGGGTGGGGATCGGGGCGGTCTCCGGCTACGCCGGCGGGCGCACGGACGAGATCCTGATGCGGATCGTCGACGTCGTGCTCGCGTTCCCGGCGATTGTCCTCGCCATGGCGATCACCGCAGCCCTCGGGCCCGGCCTGCTGCACGCGATGCTGGCGATCGTGCTCGTCGTCTGGGCCGAGTTCAGCCGGCTGATGCGCGGACAGGTCCTCGCGGCCAAGGCCAACGACTACGTGCTGGCGGCGCGCGCTCTGGGCGCTCCCGCCTGGCGGGTGCTCCTCCGGCACGTGCTGCCGAACGCCTTCCCGCCCGTGGTCGTGAAGGGGACCCTCGATATCGGAAACGCGATCATCCTCACGGCGGCCCTCTCGTTCATCGGGTTGGGCGCCATCCCCCCGGCCCCCGAGTGGGGGGCGATGATCGCGGCGGGCCAGACCAAGTTCGAGTACTGGTGGGTGGCGACGTTTCCCGGCCTGGCGATCCTCTCCGTCGTCCTGGGGTTCAACTTCCTCGGCGACGGGCTCCAGGATCTGCTGAACCCGCGGCTGCGGGGCGCCTGAGCGCCGGCCATCTGAGGAGGTATTAGCGACACTTAACCGGAACAGCCGGACGGGAGGGGTGCTCAATGCCAGGCGGTGGCGTGAGTTCCGGGTCACTCGATCAACTGGACGCGTATCCTCTCGGACGACAGCGGCCCATTCCGGCTGGCAAGTTCTCGACTCGCGACGCGCTCCTGTTCGGGGTGCGCACGCTCACGGAGAACGTTGGCTTTTTCATCCTCGTCTCGCTTCTCCTGGGAGTGGTGTCTCGAGCCCCCGCTTTGGCCCGCCTGTATGTTCACAATAATGTTGTGAGGATCGTGATTGACGCGAGTGATTTTATCCTGGGTTTCATCGTCGGCGTGGGCTTGATCAAAGTCGCGCTGAAATTTTCTCGGAACGAAAAGGCTCAGATGGGTGATTTCCTTCCTTCGTTTCCTGTCGTCTTTCGATTCCTGGGGGCTTCTCTCTTGGCCATGCTAGGGGGGATGCTTGCTGTGATGCTGTTTGTGTTCTCGGGCACCACACTCTTTTCCCTGACTTACCTGTTCAACCGTTTGCTCTCACCGGCGCCTTGGTGGGCCATTCCTGCGGGTGCCATTGGGGCGGTGATCGCCTGCAGACTCGTGTGGGTTTCCCTCTCGCGCCGACGCCACTTGTACATTCTCTGGTTGATTCTTGGTATCGGAGTGTTGCTTTTGGTCTTAATCCTCGATCTCATCCCCATTCGACTCCCGAGCACATTGTGGTGGGACGTTTCAGGCGCCATGGCCTTTGTGGCGGTGATCTGCATTGTGAGCACTGCGCTGTTCTTCTTTGCCGCGCGGTTGGGAGTGCGGCTCGTCGGATCGCAATACTTCGGCCATGCGATGATTGACGAGGGATTGCGGATGAGAGAAGCGTTTCGGAGAAGCACGTCGATCACGCGCTTGGCCAGACGGGAGCTGTTTCTCTTTAACTTGCTATTGTTGGCGGCGGCAGGGGTTGTGGGCGCCCTGGACAACTTTGCATCAGGGTCCGTTGCCGGTTCAAGTCCGGGACATCAGGCTGTATCGGGCCCGGTCTGGTCCGTGCTGATGGAGTGCGTTCTGCTCGCCAGCTGGCTACTCACATGGCCGTTTCTTGTTGCTCATGCATTTGTCTACCGCAGATTGACCGAGCAGCAGGACGAGGTCAGGCAACCATCTCCGGTGTCCTGGGGTTCAACTTCCTCGGCGACGGGCTTCAGGATCTGCTGAACCCGCGGCTGCGGGGCGCCTGAGGGCGCGCGATCAGCCTTCGTTCCGGGCAAACTGCCCGGTCTTGCGCGAACGGGCGAACATGAGGTTGAAGGCCAGCACCGCCGCCGCAAAGTACGCGAGGTTCTCGGCGGACGCGGCGGCGGCATACGGCCAGTTCACGGCCGAGCGGCTCAGCGCCTGGCGGGCCGCCTCGAAGACAAACGTCGGCGGCAGCGCGTACGCGATCTGGCGGAGGGCCGGCGGCAGCACGCTCACCGGGAAGAAGGCCGCGGTCAGCGGCTGGAAGAGAAAGATGAGGCCCCAGGCCAGCGCCTGGATCCGCGTCCCGGCCAGGAAGATCACCCCGAGCAGGACGAGCCCGACCGCCCACGCGAACACCGTCAGGTTGGCGAAGAAGAGCACGAGGTTGAGGAGGCCGAGGCGCAGGACGTTGAAGTGGAAGCCGTAGGCGGCGATGGCGCAGATCATGCCGAAGGTGAAGACCGTCTTGATCAGCCCCGAGAGCATATGCGCCGCGACGTACTCCGTCACCGACAGCGGGGCGATGAACATGTTGCTGAGGTTACGGGACCAGATGTTCCACAGGCTGCCGACCGACAGGGAATACTGATTGACGCGGACGATCTCCCAGAGCACCATCCCCAGGATCAGGTACAATCCCGTATTGGCGTTCATCGCCCCGACGAGAAATCGCGAGACAAACCCGAACACGATGACGGTCATCAGGGACATAAAGAAGAGATCCACGATGACCTCGAGCGAGCGCCTGGTGATGAAGAGCTCCTGGAGGAGGATGCCGGTGATGCGCTCAATCCTCATGGTCCCCGCCCCTGGCAATCTGCAAGAACACATCCTCTAACGTGGGCTTTTTCACCTCGATGTCGGTGATCCAGATGCCCTGTTCGCTGAGCCCGAAGATCAGCGAGGGGATCAGTTTTTCCGTCGTCTCGATGGACACGGCGTAGGGGTGGGGGAATCGATACGTCTGCCGGCGCTCCACCAGAAAGGCTTCGACGATGCGGCGGTCGCCGTCGAAAGTAAGCTTCAACTGGGCCGTCTGGATGCGCTTGGTAAGCCCGAGGGGAGTATCCTGGGCGACGATCCGGCCGCGGTCGAGGATGATGACCTCGTCGCAGATCCGGTTCACCTCCTCCATATTGTGGCTGGTGTACAGCATCGAGACGGCGGAGGCCCGCCGCGCCTCTTCGATCAGCGAGAGCGTTTTGTCCGCGATGTCCGGGTCCAGGGAAGCCGTCGGCTCGTCCATCAGGATCAATTCGGGGTCGTTCAACAGGGCCTTGATCAGGTTGACCCTCGTTTTCTGCCCGGCGGAGAGATTCCAGTACCGGGTGTCCAGCAG
>DATHLI010000070.1:0-16606 GCA_035488355.1 bacterium
TGGGTCTCTCGATCCGCCCACAGGGGCGCGCGGTCACGCGCGCCCGAGATAGACCTGGACCACCTCGGCCTCGGCGAGTGCCTCCGCGGGCGCCCCCTCCGCGATCTTTCTCCCGGAATTGAGGACCACCACGCGATCGCATAGGACCCGGATGGCGCGGACGTTGTGCTCGACGACGACCAGCGTGATCCCCCAGCCCCGGATCCGGCGGAACAACCAGAGGGCGGCATCCACCTCGACCGGGTTCAACCCCGCCGCGGGTTCGTCGAGCAGCAGCAGCCGCGGGGAGGTGGCCAGGGCGCGGGCGATCTCCAGCCGCTTCCGGTCGGCGAGCGCCAGCGTCACGGCGGGGGATTCCCCCCGCTCACCGATGCCGACCAGGGCGAGGAGCCTCAGCGCGTCCGCGCGGGCGTGGGACAGCGACGGCGACCGCGCTCGTCCGTAGAGGCAGGCCACGAGCACGTTCTCGAGGACGCTGAGATTCGGGAGCGTGCGGACGAGTTGGAACGTCCGGGCGATGCCGAGCGACGTCCGGAAGCTCGGAGACCGATCCGTCATCGGCCGGCCGGCGAAGGTGATGCGGCCGGCGTCCGGAGGGCACGTCCCCGCGATGAGGTTGAAGACGGTGGTCTTCCCCGACCCGTTGGGGCCGAGCAGCCCCAGGATCTCCCCTTCCTGCACCCTAAACGACAGGTCGTCCACGGCGCGCAGGCCGCCGAACGCCTTGGAGAGGCCCCGGACCTCGAGCAGCGGCGCGCGGGGCGGGCTAGCGGCCACGCCAGGGCGGCACGGGATACAGCAGCCGCGCGGCCCCGAGGGCCTTGGGCCACACCAGTTCCTGCTTCCCCTCCTGCCACTGCACGAAGACCGTCGGGACGATCCCGGTTCCGTCCGGGCGGAACCGCACCGGGCCGACCACGGTCGGCATGTTCGTCGCCGCCATGGCGTCGCGGATGGCGCGCGGATCCAGGCGCCCCGCCCGCTCGATCGCGTTCGCCACGATCTGCACGCAGGCATACGCGGGACCGACGATCACATCGGCGGGCCGGCCGAAGCGCTGTTCATGCTTCGCGTTGAGCTCCTCGACTCCCGGGAACTGGACGGCGTGGTGCCACCCGGGAGCCAGCAGCACGCCGTCCCCATCCCTGCCCAGGGCCCGGGTCCAGCTCACGGCGTCCGCCGCGCGAATCATCAGGAGGACTTTCGGGTTGAAATCGAGTTCCTTCATCTGCCGGATCAGGGTGATCCCGTCCGGAGGGGTCGGGACGGAAAAGACGGCGTCCGCGCCTTCGTTCTTCGCTCGGAGGATGATGTCCGAGAGGTCGCGGGCGAGCGGGGTGTAGTCGGCCCTCAGCACGACCTGGTACCCGTTCTCGCGGGACCGGGCCGTCCAGAGGTCGCCCAGCTCACGGCCCCAATCGGTCCGCTCCTGGAAGATCGCCATGCGCCGCGGACGCTCCCCGGCGGGAATGCCGGCGTTCAAGAACCGGTACGTCTCACTGGCGAGCTCCGGGGATTTCGGAAAGGGCGAGAAGAGATACCGGAATCCGTGCTCGTGGATCGTGTGGAGCGCGAACGCCACGCCGCAGTACGGGATCCGGTTCTTCTCCGCCACCGCGGCGGCGGCGGCGTGCAGGTCGCTGCCGAACCCGCCGAGCAGTGTGACCACGCCCTCGGAGGCGAGGGCCTCGAACCGGCTCACGGTCTTGGTGGGGTCGGACTCGTCGTCCAGGATCGTCGCCTCCAGCGGGACGCGCCGGCCCCCCACCTGCACCCCGCCCCGACCGTTGATGTCCTGCAGCGCAAACTCATAGCCGACTTTGACCTGCGCTCCGCCGCTCGCGTACCGGCCGGTCAGCGGCACGACCGCGCCGAGCCTGATGGTGGACGGCGGGGCCCAGGCGCCGCCCGCGAGCGGCAGGCCGGCGGTGAGCCAGATCACCGTGATGGCGACAGCGACCGTTCGCATCCCCCCGCACCTCCCGGTGGCTGTTCGCGCCCACCGCAGTGTCCGTTCCTTTTGACAGGATGCGGGAATCCCCTCCCGGGAAAGGAGGAACCCATTCCGGCATCCGCGTAACCACTGCCAACGAGGCGTTCACGGTGTCCCGAGAGGGATCCTGGGTGAGGGGGGCGGCATGCGCAGGAGGGAGTTCGTAGCATCATCGCTGGGCCTGGCAGCCGGAGGCGCCGTTGAGAGGCTCGCGGGGGGTGTCCGGAGCGCGCGGGCACTGGCCCTCCAGACCGATCGCGCCGCCCCGCTCGGGAAGTGGATCCATCTGACCCCGTTCCCAGAGGCGCTCGAAGAAGTGGGCGGGGCCGCGGCAAACGGGAAGCTCTACGTGTTCGGCGGCCTCATCCCGATCTGGAAGCCCGCGGGGGTGGTGTACGAGTACGACCCGGCCGCGAACGCCTGGACGAAGCGCGCGCCGATGCCCCACCCGCTCCACCACCCGGCGATCGCGACGCTCGGGGGCAAGGTGTACCTGTTCGGCGGGTTCGTGCTGCCGGACTCGGGCCCGCCGGGGTGGGTCCCGATCAACGACGCCTGGGAGTACGATCCCGCGGCGGATCGCTGGCGCGCCCTCGCCCCGCTGCCGACGACGCGGGGGGCCGCCGCGGCGGCGGACGCCGGCGGAAAGTTCTACGTCATCGGCGGCGCGGCCCAGCTCCCCCCCTACGGCAATTTGCCGATCCGGCCGATCCAGCCGCACCGCTCCCTCGACACGGTCGAAGAGTACGATCCCGCCGCGAACACGTGGCGGCCGCGCGCCCCGATGCCGACGGCCCGCAACCACATGGGGGCGGGGACGGTGAGCGGGAAGGTCTATGTGATCGGCGGACGCCTCACGGGCGCCTTCAGCATCGCCATGCCGGGGAACACCGACGTGGTCCAGGAATTCGACCCGGCGGCGAACTCCTGGGCGACCCGAGCCCCGATGCCGACCGCGCGCAGCGGGGGCGGCACGGCGGTGCTCGACGGCCGCATCTACGTGGGCGGCGGCGAACTCCAAACCTACCAGTTCCTCGCGGCCTTTCGCGCCTTCGAGGCGTACGATCCGGCCGCCGACACCTGGGCGCAGCTGCCCTACATGCCGTCCCCGAGGCACTCCTTCGCGATGGCCGCCCTGGGAAACCGGATCCATGCCGTCAGCGGCGACGTGCAGTCGGCGATCGTCCCGCCGCCCAAGGGCGTGAGCCTTCAAACCGATGCCCATGACGCCTTTGAGGTGACGCCCTAACCAACGGCGGTTCTGCTCAGGCAAGGGAGGGGGAGACCATGATGGAGTCCGCTCCGCACTCGGATGAGGTGATGCCCGGCGGGCGCACCCTGAGCCGGCGGACCGTGCTTGGGGCCGGGCTCGGCATCGTGGGCCAGGCGCTCCTCGGCGCGGATACCGGAAGGCGCCCGGCGGAGGCCGCCGCCCCCGCGGATGAAGCCGGCCTGTACGCCGAGGCGAAAAAAGAAGGCAAGGTGGTCTGGTGGACGGCCCACTATCAGCTCAATGCGGCCGAGGCCGTCCGCGACGCGTTTGTGGCCAGGTACCCCGGCATCGAGGTCCAGTTCATTCGCCAGACCGCCCAGGTCATCTATCAGCGCCTGACCCAAAACCTCAAGGCGGGCGTGCGCGAACTCGACGTCTTCGCCAGCACCGATGAAGCGCACTATACGGCGCTGAAGCGGCAGGGCGTCCTCGCCGCCTACCGTCCGCTCGGTCTCGGCAACCTGCCCCAAGCCTTTCAGAACGTCGACCCCGACGGCACCTATCATGTGGGGGCGTTGGGCTTTGTCATCATCAATTACAACACCACGCTGACGATTCCGCCGCAGAAGTGGACCGACCTGCTCGATCCGCGGTGGAAGGATCAGATCACGGTCGGCCATCCCGGATTCTCCGGGTACGTCGGCAACTGGGTGGTCGCGATGTGGGACAAGTTCGGGTGGGACTACTTCGCGAAACTGGCCAAAAACAACCCCAAGATCGGCCGATCCATCAACGACACCGTTACGGACATCGTCAGCGGCGAACGCCTGGTGGGGGCCGGCTCGGATGGGACCTCTCTGGACAGCAGGTCTCGCGGCAACCCGGTCAACATCCAGTTTCCGGCCGACGACGCCATCCTGATCGTCTCCCCGGTGGCGGTGCTGAAGGACGCGCCCCATCCGAACGCCGCCCGCCTCCTGGAGAGCTTCTACTATACGAAAGAGTACTCGCTGGCCATGAGCAAGACATCCAACTACACGCTGCGCGCCGACGTGCCGGCGCCGAGCGGCGTCCCCATCGACCGGGTGAAATGGTACCGGAACAAGGTGGAGCGCCTCGAGAAGGGCGTCCCGGACGCCATCGCCAAATGGCGGGAGACGTTCGGGGTCTAGCAGGAGCCCAGCGCCGATGTCGGCCGCGGCTCCGCTCCTGATCGCCCGGCGACGGCCGGACCTCAGCCTGGGCGTCTGGACGGTCGCGGCGGCCATCCTGCTCTTCATGGTGGTGGTGCCGCTGGCGTGGATCCTCGTCGCCAGCGTGCACGCTGATCAGGACAACCGGCTCACCCCGGCCAACTACGTCGAGGCGTTCACGAAGTCGATCTATCTCGAGCCGGTCCGGAACTCGCTGATCCTCGCCGCGCTCGTGGCGGTCATCGCCGTCGTGTTCGGGACGGTGCTGGCCTGGGCGGTCAGCCGCACCGACATGCCGGGCCGCACCCTGATCCGGATGCTCACGTTCGCCTCCTTCGTGACGCCGTCGTTCCTCGGCGCCACCGCCTGGATCTTCCTCGCCGCGCCCCATTCCGGCTGGCTGAACCGGGCGTGGGTGGCGCTGACCGGCGCGCCCCGCGGGTTCTTGAACATCTACTCGCTCGCCGGGGCCGTCTGCGTCATCGCGCTGTACAGCTATCCCTACGCCTTCGCCTTCGTCTCCAGCGCGCTCGAGCTCGTGCCCTCCGAGATGGAGCGCTCGGCCGAGCTGCTCGGAGCGAACTGGCTGCGGACGACCTGGCGCATCACCCTGCCCCTCGTCCGTCCGGCGATCATTGCCGGCGCCCTGATGTCGTTTCTCGAGGCGATCGCGGAGTTCGGGACACCGGCCTTTCTCCTGATCCCTGCGCGCCAGCAGGTCATCACCACCCAGCTCTACCTGTTCTTCCAGTTCCCGTCCCGCCCTAACCTGGCGGCCGCGTACGCGCTGCCGCTCCTGGCCGTCACGGTGAGCCTCTTCCTCCTGCAGCAGCGCCTCCTGCGGCGGGGCCGCTTCACCACGGTGAGCGGCAAGGGGGGCGTCCGGGTGCCGTTCCGGCTGGGGCCCTGGCGCTGGCCGGTGTTCGCGATCTGCATTACGCCGCCGATCTTCTCGCTCATCCTGCCGTACGCGGCGCTCTTGGCCACCTCTCTCTCCCACGCCTGGGGGAGAGGGCCGGTGCCAGGAAACCTGACCTTCGCCTGGTACCATTGGGCGCTGGTCGAAAACCAGGGCGCGCGCCGGGCCATTGCCCACAGCGTGTCCTACGCCGCGGCCGCGGCCACGATCGCCACGGTCCTCGCCGTCTGCTCCGCCTACGCGGTCGGCCGGCGCCTCCTCCCCGGGGCCCGGATCCTGGGCTACCTGGCGATGGCGCCGTTCGTGGTGCCGGGGATCGTTCTGGCCATCGGCTTCTTCGCCGCGTACGCCCGGCCCCCGCTCGTCCTCTACGGAACGGCCTGGATGCTGATCGTCGCGTTCGCCACCCGCTTCCTGCCGATCGCGTATGCCGGCAGCGAGTCGGCCCTCCGCAGCCTCGATCTCGAACTGGAGAACGCCGCGCGGACGCTGGGCTCGGGGCGGCTGCGCACGTTTGGGAGAATCACGATCCCGCTGCTGCGGCGCAGCATCCTCGCCAACTGGCTGATGGTCTTCATCCCGTCGCTGCGGGAGTTGAGCTCCGCGGTCTTCCTCTTCACCCCGGCCACCGCGGTCATCACCAATGTGATCTTCGACCTCTCCGATGAGGGCAACTTCGAGCCCCTCTCGGCGCTCGGCATCATCATGATGGCCCTCACCTTCGGCCTGGTCGCCGTGGCCTACCGCCTCTTCGGCGGGGGCGTCTTTGGCCAGCGGCAGCGCGCCTGAGGCCGCCGTGGCGGAGATCCGGCTGGCCGGGCTGGAGAAGCGGTACGGCGCGGTCGCCGCGCTCCGCGGCATCACCCTCACGGTGAAGGACGGCGAGCTCGTCGCGCTGCTCGGGCCGTCCGGCTGCGGCAAGACGACGACGCTGCAGATCCTGGCGGGCTTCCTCATCCCGGACGGGGGAGAGGTCTGGGCCGGCGATCGCCTGATCTCTTCCCCCCGGGGCGCGGTCCCGCCGGAGCGCCGCCGGATGTCCCTGGTCTTCCAGAGCTACGCCCTGTGGCCCCACATGACGGTCTCCCAGAATGTCGGGTTTGGCCTGGAGATGCGCCGGCTGGCGCGCGAGGAGATCGTGGACCGGGTGCGGCGGATCCTCGGGGTGGCCGGCCTCGGCGGCTACGAGCAGCGCTACCCCCACGAGCTCTCGGGGGGCCAGCAGCAGCGGGTGGCCCTGGCGCGCGCGCTGGTCGTCCGGCCCGACACGCTCCTGCTCGACGAGCCGCTGTCCAACCTCGATGCCGCCCTGCGCGAGCAGATGCGCTTCGAAATCCGCCGGATCCAGAAAGACACCGGGATCACGACGGTCTACGTGACACACGACCAGGCGGAAGCGATGGTCATCGCCGACCGCATCGCGGTGGTGAATGCGGGGCAGATCGAGCAGGTCGGGACCCCGCAGGAGATCTACGAGACGCCGCAGTCCCGCTTTGTCGCCTCCTTCATCGGCGGGGCGAACTGCCTGCCCGCCCGCGTGCTCGAGCCGGGACGCGTCCGGTGCGGCGACCTGGAGTTTCGCACCGCGGACGACGGCCGGTTTCGTCCAGGGGACGACGTGGTGCTCTGCATCCGCCCGCACGCCGTGCGCGTGCGCGGAGCTGCCGGCGGCGATGCGGCCCGCGACAACGCCGCCCTCGGGCGGCTGGTGCAGCACGCGTACCTGGGCGACCTGCAGGATCTCCGCATCATGCTGGGAAACCTGCCGATCCGGGCGCTCACCTCGGGCCGTGCGCGCTACCGGCCCGACGATCAGCTGCTGGTGGAACTGCCGGCGGAGGCGTGCCGGCTCGTCCGGAGTTGACGGCCGGGGATCCTGACCGGTAACGTCACGAGTCCGCGAAATGCGCCTCGCGGACGCCGCGCAACTATCACGCCGGGGGCGACACCGCGCCCGGCAGAGGAGGGGCAGATGCCCGCATTGCCTGCGCTGTTCCCGGTGAAGCACGTCGACCAGGTCGCGCTCGTGGTCCGCGACCTCGACCAGGCCATGCGGCGGTACTGGGAGCAGCTGGGGGTCGGCCCCTGGCGGGTCTATACCTACGGGCCGCCGCTGGTCCGCGACATGACCTACCGCGGCCGGAGGCAGGACTACCGGATGCGGCTCGCCCTGGCCCATGCCGGCCAGACCATGGTGGAACTGATCCAGCCGCTCGCGGGGCCGAACCTCTACGACGAGCATCTGAAGCGCAAGGGGGAGGGACTGCACCACATCGGCGTCTTCGTCCCGTCCTTCGATGAGGCGGTCGCGGAGGTGAAGCAGCGCGGCTATGCTGTCTTGCAAAGCGGCCGCGGGTACGGCCGGCTGGGCGACGGCGGGTTCGCGTACCTGGACACCGAGCGCGAGCTCGGGCTCATCCTGGAATTGATCGAGATCCCGAAGGAGCGGATCCCGCCAGAAGCCGAATTCCCGCCGCGCTCGGGCTGAGGTGGCTGAGATGGACTTCGGCGTCGCCCTTCCGCAAACCGGGATCCACGCGTCGCCCGAGGCGATCGTCCAGGCGGCGCAGACCGCCGAGCGCCTCGGCTACCGCACCGTCTGGGTGCTGGAACGGCTGCTGCGGCCGCTCCACCCGCGCGGCGCGGGGGGCGTCCCCGGGCGGCCGATGCCCGAGTCGTACGCCGTTGCCTACGATCCGATCGAGACGCTGACGTACGTGGCCGCCAGGACCGATCGCATCCGGCTGGGGACGAGCATCATGGTGGCGCCGTTCCACGTGCCGGTGCTGCTGGCGAAACGGATGGCGACGCTCGACCGGTTCAGCGGCGGCCGCGCCGTCGCCGGGCTGGGCCTGGGGTGGGCGGAGGAGGAATTCGAAACGGCCGGCGTGCCGGCCCGGGGGCGCGGCGCGAGGCTGCCCGAGTTCATCGCGGCGATGCGGGCGGCCTGGGGGCCGGACCCAGTCTGCTTCGAGGGCCGGCACTACCGGATCCCGGCGTCGCAGATCAATCCGAAGCCGGTGCAGCCGGGTGGGCCGCGCGTGATCATCGCGGCGCGGGAACCGGCGGCCGTCGAGCGGGCCGCCAGGATCGGCGACGGCCTCACCGCCATCCCGACGGACTGGGGCGAGTTCGAGCGGATCGTGGCCGGTTTCCGGGCCGCCGCCCGGACGGCGGGCCGTGATCCCGGGGCCCTGCCGGTCATTGTGCGGACCAACACGACGGTGACCGAGGCGGAGGCGCGCGAGCCCCGCGGGCCGCTCACCGGATCGCAGGAGCAGGTGGTCGAGGACCTCCGGCGGCTCGAGCGCCTCGGCGTGGCCGAGGTGTTCTTCGACATGAACCGCTTCGGGCTCGCGATCGACGAGCAGTTCCGGATCCTCGAACGGCTCCGCGGCGCGCTGCGCGGCAAATGAGCGGGAGGGGCCAGATGTCGATCGAGCGGGTCCGCCGGCATATCGACGAGCACCGCGAAGAGGCGCTGGACATGCTCAAGGACCTGGTTCGCCAGCCGAGCATCAGCGCGCAGGACAAGGGGGTCAAGGATTGCGCGCAGGTCCTGGCGGGCCTGCTCCGGCGCCTCGGGATTGCCGCCGAGATCCTTCCGACCGCCACGCAGCCGATCGTCTTCGGGGAGATCGTGCGCGACCCGGCGGCGTACACGCTCCTCTGCTACGGGCACTACGACGTCCAGCCCCCCGAGCCGCTCGACCTGTGGCAGACGCCGCCGTTCGAGCCGGCCGTGCGCGACGGACGGCTGTACGGACGCGGGACCGGTGACAACAAAGGGCAGCTCATCGCCCACGCGCTGGCCGCCCACGCCTGGGTGGAAGCGGGGGGCGGCCCGCCGATCAACCTCAAGTTCGTGTTCGAAGGAGAGGAGGAGTCCGGCTCGCCGAGCCTGGCGGGATTCATCCGGGCGCACAAGAGCAGGCTGGCGGCCGATCTCGTCTACATCTCCGACGGCGGCCTGCACCCATCGGGGGCGCCCACCATCTCCCTCGGCAACCGCGGGATCTTGGGCCTGACGCTGGTCGCGAGAGGCGCGGACCGGGATAACCACTCGGGCAACAAAGGGGGCGTCGCCCCGAATCCGGTGTGGATGCTCGTGCACCTGCTGTCTTCTATGGTCGATCCCACCGGCCGGGTCCAGATCGAGGGATTCTACGACCACGTCCGGCCGATCGGCGCGGTGGAGCAGCGGCTGCTCGCGACGATGGACTACGACCCCAAGGCGTTCGCCGCGACGATGGGCCTCGAGACCCTCCCGATGGACGGCCCGACCTACTGGAAGCGCATCATGCTGGAGCCGTACTGCAACATCAACGGCTTCCTGAGCGGCTACGTCGGGCCGGGCTCGAAGACGATCATCCCGTCCACCGCGGAATGCCGGCTCGACATCCGCCTCGTGGTCGACCAGACGACCGCGGACATTCTGACGAAGGTGCGACGGCACGTGGCGAAGGTGGACCCGCGGGTCCAGGTGCTCGCGCGGGGCTTCGGCACGATGGAGGCCAGCCGGACCGCGCCCGAGCATCCGGCGGTCGGCGTCGTCGCGGACGCGATCCGCCGCTGCCGCGGCGTCGCCCCCACCATCAATCTCGCCAGCGGCGGCAGCCTGCCGAACGCGGTCTGGCCGGGCGTCCTCGGCGTGGACCACATCGGGGTGCCGTACGCCAACGCCGACGAGAACAACCACAGCCCCAACGAGAACCTCAGCCTGGACCGATTCTACGACGGGATCCGTGTGAGCGCCGAGGTGTTCCAGGCGCTGGGCGACGCGGCGGCCCGGGGAGCGATTCCGCGGCGCGCGGCGCGTTGATGGCGGGCCGCCGCCCCGGCCGTGCCGCCGTTGGGGCCGGGTGGGCGGTGTTCGTCATCGCCAACACTCAGCGCATCGATGTTGTTCCGTTCTTCAACGATCTGCGCCCCTATTACCACACGGACTACGCCGGCGTCGGGGCCCTGCTCTCCGCGTACCTGCTCGGGTACCTCCTGGCCCAGGTGCCGATGGGCCTGGCGGCGGACAACCTTCCCACCCGCCGAGTGACGCTCGCGGGCCTCGCGCTGATCGCGGCGACCTCCGGCGTGTTTGCGCTGGTCCGGCAGTACTGGCCGGCGATGCTGCTGCGGTTCCTGATGGGCGCAAGCGGCGCGGCGCTGTACTCCTCCACCGTGAAGCTCCTCCTCGGGATCGCGCCGAGCCGGGGCGCGGCGATGGGCGTGCTGCAGTCGGGCGCGGGGACGGGCATGATCGTGGGCCTCTTCGGACTTCCGTTGTTCGCCCAGGTGGTGGGGATCCGGCCGGCATTCCTGGCGGTCGCGGCCGCGTCAGCGGCGGTCTTCGGGTACGGCGCCGCGTGCCTGCCCGGCGGAACGGTCTCCCGCGCCGTCGGGGGAACCATCGGGCACCAGATCGGGACCATCGTCCGCGATCGGTACTTCGTCTACCTCGCCTCGTGCACGTTCCTGGGGTTGTTCAGCGCATACGGGATCACCGCGTGGCTTCCGACGTACCTGCGCAACGAGTTCCGTTTCACCAGCGCCGCCGCCGGGGCGATCGCGTCGCTGATCAACGTCGCCCTGGCCGCGGCGGCGCCCGTGACCGGCGCGCTCTCCGACCGGCTCGGCCTCCGCGGCCCGGTGATCGTCGGCGGCTTCGGCGCGCTGGCGCTCGCGTTCGCGCTCCTCCTGGGGATCCACAGCGCCGCGGCCGTGGGGTGCGCCGCAGCGATCGCCGGCGTGGGTCTGGCGCTAACCCTGCCGATCCTGACGACGATGACGACGGAGATCTTCGGCGTCGCTCGCGCGGGCGTCGCCGTGTCGTTGAACCTGGCCGTGGGCCAGGTGGCGTCCACGATCTCGGGGGTGCTGTTCGGGATCGTGCTCGATGCGACGGGGAGTTTTCGCCTGGTCTGGAGTATCGCCACCGCGCTCGCCGCGGCCGGCCTGGTTCCGGCGGTGCTGCTGCGCGCCAGGGAGCGTGCCGCGCCAGCCGGGCGGTCTGCCGGCGACCCCCGCGGGTAGGCGTCTACTCCGTGGCAGAGTTCGGGCGGAGACCGCCGAAGCGATCTCCGCCCGGTGAAGCGTCCCGGCCTTCCTGCGAGTTATTGTGCGAAGACGGCGATCCCGTCCGGGACCGGCACGAAGATGTGATTGTTCCCCGGGTCCACGGCGACGGAGTGCGCGTTCTTGCCCGAGGGAATGTTCGCGATCCACTTGTTGGTGCCGGCGTCGATGACCCCCACGACCGGGGTCGGCTTTCCGTCCTTCATGCCGTTGGAGGTCATGCTTCTCGAGGCGGTGTAGTAGCGGTTGTCCCCAGGGTTGTACCAGACCTCGTCGGAGCCACCGACCTCGGTGATCTTCGCGACGATGTGCCCGTCGGTGCCATCGAGGATGATGGTCTGCGCGTGGGCGCCGTCATCGATCGCGTCCCCGCTGCAGCCCACGGCCAGGTGGTGTTGGGGGCCGATGGCGAGCCCGGCGGGTTTGCACTCGGGGACCGGGTAGGTCGCCACGACCTTCATCGTCTTGGGGTCGATCTTGTCGACGGCGCCGCCCGGATTCTCCTTCGAGGACACGACGTTCTGATAGAACATGCCGCTCTCCGGATCGTACGCGGGCTGCTCCAGGCCGCCGGCGCTCGTGTACGTAATCTTCCCCACGACCTTCCGGCTCGTCGTAGAGATGAATGTGATGAACGGCGGCTCGTCCGCGTTGTTTGCGATCACGATGAGGTGGTCTTGCGGATCGTACGCCAGCTCATCGGCGCGGTTCTTCCCGCCGTTTGAGATCGAGGACACGATCGCGCCTGAGTGCAAGTTCACGGCCTTGATCAAGCCCGGCGCATCGCCGACCCACGCCACACTGTCGCCCGGGATCACCAGGACCCCATCGGGGCCGGAGGTGTCCGGTTTGCCGGTAAACCCCGCGAACTTGGCCTTGGCGAGCTGGGCCACCAGTTTGTTGGTCGTCGTGTCGATGACGTCGACCGCGTTGTTGGTGCGGTCGGCAAGATAATACCTATGGCTCGCCGGGTCCACCCAGCTGATGTCGTAGCTGAAGGCGCCCTTCTGCGGAGGCACACCTGGCACCTTGATCAGCGCGATCTGATGGTAGGACTGGGCGAGCGCTCCTGTGAAGGGCGACGCGGACAAAGACAGGACAAGCGTCCCGATCAGGGCGAACAGCACTTTCAATCTCACATTACCACCCCCCTGTACAGTCTTCTCCCCGGCTTACGCAGACGATCTTCCGTACGTTCTCCACCCCCTTCGGCTGGCGCCCGGCGCGTCCCTGCCTTCTGCGGGGGGTCCCCCTCGCGGGCTGGCGCGTTGAGCCTCCCGGTCCGCAGGTTCGGCGGTCCCGGCATCCGGCCCCATCAGCGCTCGGCGACCGGATCCAGGGCATCCCGCAGGCCGTCGCCGACGAAGTTGAGGCTGAGCAGGGTCGCCGCCAGCGCCAGCCCGGGCGCGATCACCAGCCGCGGGTACGACTCGATGGAATCGATGCCTTCGGCGATCATCGTCCCCCAGCTCGGCACGGGGGGCTGCACCCCGAGGCCGAGAAAGCTGAGCCCCGCCTCGGCGATAATGAACGTCGGAATGAGCACGGTGGCCATGACGATGATCGGCGCGGCGATGTTGGGCAGCAGGTGGGCCCCCATGACGTGGCCGTCGGCGGCCCCCAGGCTCTGCGCGGCGAGCACGAACTCGCGGTGCCGCAGCGTCAGCACCTGTCCGCGGACGACGCGGGCGACGTCCAGCCAGCCCACAAGGGCGAGCGCCATGACGATCGCCGCGACGCCCGACGTGTCGTGATTGAGCGCGTGCAGCCAGACCAGCGGGCCGTGGCGGATGGTCGGCAGGAACGCCGTGAAGAAGGTCTGGAGCAGGACGACGAGGAGCAGGTAGGGGATCGCGTACACGATGTCCACCAGGCGCATCAGCAGCAGATCGAGCGTCCCTCCAAAATACGCCGCCACCAGCCCGACCGGCACCCCGACGGCCAGGACGAGGACGGCGGCCGCGAGCCCGACGCTCATCGAGACCCGGGCGCCGTACATGAGCCGGCTGAACTCGTCCCGGCCGAGCGCGTCGGTCCCCGCCCAATGCGCGCGACCGGCGGCCTGGTAGGTGGCAAACAGGTCCTGCCGGTCGTACCGGTACGGGGCGGAGACGGGCGCGCTGATCGCCGCGAGCACGACCGCCGCGAGAAAGGCCGCGCCGACCACGGCCATCCGGTGCTGCGCAAATCTCTGACGGGCGCGGCTCCCCGCGCTGCGCGGCGCGCGGCGGCGGGGCGCCGCCGCGGCGGGCCGCGGGGCTTCCAGCGGGGAGGATTCAGCCATAGCGGACCTGCGGGTCCAGGGCCGCGTAGGTGAGATCCACAAGAATGTTCATGGTGATGATCACCACGCCGAACAGGAGCGCCAGCGCCAGCAGCACCGGATAATCGCGCCCGGTCGTGGCGGTCACGAAGTACCGGCCGATCCCCGGCACCCGGGTGATCGTTTCGACGAAGAACGAGCCGGTGACGACGTCGGCCACGAGGATGCCGGAGACGGTGGCGATCGGCACCAGCGCGTTGCGGAGCCCGTGCCGGAGCACAACCCCGCGGCCCGAGAGCCCTTTCGCCCGAGCGGTCCGGATGTAGTCCTGGCCGAGCACCTCGAGCAGCGACGTGCGCAGGTAGCGGGCGAGCGTCGTGGCCGGGCGAAAGCCGATGGCGACCGCGGGGATGACCACGCGGGGATCCAGCAACCCCCCCCACCCCCCCGTGGGCAGCCAGTGCAGGACGACGGCGACCACGGTGACGAGGATCGTCGCCATCACATAATTCGGAATGGAGATGCCCAGGACCACGATCCCCATCGCCACGTAGTCGACCGGCGTGTTGCGGTAGACGGCGGCCAGCGTCCCCAGCGGCATCCCCAGCGCGATCGCGAACAGCATCGCCACGGCGCCCAACTGGATGGAGACCGGAAAGAAATCCGCGATGATCTCCGCGACGTCGCGTGAGGTATTCACGTAGGAGGGGCCGAGGGATCCGTGCGCGGCATCCTGCAGGTACAGGAGATACTGATGCCAGAGCGGTTCGTTCAGGTGGAACTTCAGCCTGATGTTTTCGATCACCTGCGGCGCGAGCGGCTTCTCCGCGTTGTCCCAGGGCCCGCCCGGCGTCGCATGGACCAGGAAGAAGGCCACCGTGTAAACAATGGCCATGGTGGGGAACGCGAGCAGCAGACGCCGGACGAGATAGGATCCCACGCGCGCGCGCCGGGATCGTCCGGGGCGCTGCGCGGTCGACCGCGCAGCGCCCCGAGAGCCCTTAGTGATCGAGGATCTTCACCCGGCCGAAGGTCCCGGACCAGGCGGCGGCGGCCGGAGGCAGGCGGAGCCCCTGCACCCACGGCTTCACCGCGATGATCACCCCGAGATGGTAGAGGGGAATGGCGGGCAGGTCCGTGTTCAGGATCTTCTCCGCCGACTCGTACAACTGCCTGCGCTTCGCCGGATCCGCCTCCCCCGCCCCCTTGCGGATCAGCGAGTCGAATTCGGCGTTATGCCAGCGCGTGTGGAAGAAATCCTGGTCGGAGTCGAAGAGGATGTTCGCCCAGTTGGCCGGGTCCTCGAAATCGGACCCCCACCGATCGATGTAGGCGTCGTACGGCTGCTTGGCCCAGGAGTTGAACGCGGCGTTGTACTCCTTGCGCTCCATGCGCTGGAGGGTGATGTTGATTTTCAGCGTATCCCGCCAGATCTGCTGCAGGGCCTGAGCGACGAGATCGAACGTGACGAGCTTGGGCCACGCCACCTTGACCTCCGGGAAGCCTTTGCCGTCCGGGTAGCCGGCCTCGGCCAGCAGCTGCCGCGCCCGGTCCGGCCCGCCGCTGAGGGGCGGCGTCGCCAGGTAGCCGATCGTCCCCGGGGGCGTAATCGTCTGCGCGGGATCGTAGATCCCGCGCAGGACCTCGCTCGCCACCCGCTGGTGAGGGATCGTCAGATAGAGGGCCTGCCGGACCTTCGCCTTGCTCAGCGGCGAGTTGGTGTTGGTGGTATCGCAGAACATCATCGCCGTCCCGGACCAGCGGTACTTCTGCAGCTGCTTGCTCAGCGCGGGATCTTTCCGCACCCGCTCGATGTCGCCCGGCTGGATCTGATCGGTGGCGTCGAGCTCGTTGTTCTCGAACGCCGGCAGGCTGGTGCGGAACGGGTCATCGGTCAGCGTGAAGACGACCCGCTGCAGCGTCGGCTTGGCGCCCCAGTACCGGGGATTGGCCACGATCACGAGTTCCCGGTCGTGCTCCCACTTTTCCAGCCTGAACATCCCGTTGCCCACGTGGTTGCCGGCCTCGACCCACTTCTTGCCGTACTTCTCGACCTGCCAGCGCGGGACCGGCATGTAATTCCAGGTCGACACGAGCCGGAGGAAGTACGCGGCCGGCTCGGTCAGGGTCGCCCGCAGGGTCAGCGCGTCCGTCGCTTTGACGGCGACGGTGTCGCGATCTTTGGTCGTCCCCTTGTTGAAGTCGAGCGCGCCCTTGATCGGATAGAATGCGGAGGCGTAGTCGCTCGCGGTGTCCGGATCCACGACCCGCTTCCACGCATACTCATAGTCCGCCGCGGTCACGGGATGCCCATCGGACCACTGCATCCCCGACCTGAGATGAAAGGTATAAGTCAATCCGTCTCCGGAGACCTCCCACGCCCGGGCGGCCAGGGGCAGGACGGATCCCGAGTCGTTAAAGGTGATCAAGGGATCGAAGAGGGCCATCGACACGAGGATCTCCGGGCGCGACTCGATGGTGGCAGGGTCGAAGTGGAGCGGCTCGAAGTCGGGGAAACGGAGCACCTGCTTCGCCGCGGGCGCCAGAGCCCCGGCGGCGGGCTGGGGCTCGGAAAGGATCGACCCCGCCGCTACGGCGCCGCCGAAAAGCGCCGTCAGCCTGACGAACTGCCGCCGTGTCACCAGGCCGCGCTCAAAGTACCCGCGCCAGGGAAACGCAATCTCATCGGTCATGAGTCCCCCCTCCAATCTTCCCCGAGACCGATCTCCTCGGTCCCGAACTGTGCCGCCGCTGTTTCGGCGGGCTGCGCGGAAACTCCTGTCCCTGGCCGATCTCCGGGCAACGCGCCGGCGCGTCACCGCTTCACCGCCCCGAACGTCAGGCCGGTCACGATGTGCCGCTGCACGATCAGCGTGAGGACGATCACCGGCAGCGTGATCATCACCGCCGCGGCGGCCAGCGGCCCCCAGTTGATCTCCTCGAAGCCGATCATGTT
>DATHLI010000071.1:0-3186 GCA_035488355.1 bacterium
AGCGCTGCGCGACTATCGCGGGGCGATCGCCCTCGAGGGGTTTTCGATCGAAGCCGGCACCGACCTGGTGCGGTGGAACAAGGGCCGCTTCGAGGAGCTGTGGCGGGAGTCGACGGCGGTGAGCGGGGCGGTCGCGTCGTCCCCCCCGGGGTGATCGTTCAGGGGCGTCCGCAACGCCCATCGAAGCGCCTATCGGGACGCGACGAGCGACACGACCTCCTGAGGCGCGGCCACCACATAGTCGGGCCCCGCCGCGAGCAGCCCCGGCCCCTCGCGTGTCCCCCACGTGGCCGCGGCGCTCAGCACTCCCGCCGCGCGGGCGGCCCGGATGTCAAAAACGCCGTCGCCGACGACCAGCGCCTCTTCGGGGCGTGACCCGAGACGCCGGAGCGCCTCGAGCACCGGATCGGGGGCCGGCTTGGGGGCCGGGACATCTTCCGCGGTGACCGCCGCGCGGATCCACGCCGTCAGGCCGAACCCCTCGAGCGCCTGGGCGGTGGACCGGCGCCGCTTGCTGGTCACGACTCCGATCCGGCACCCGCGCGACCCGAGCGCGGCCAGCATCGCCGCGACTCCCGGGAAGGGCGCGCACAGACGGGCGTGATGCGCGTCGTAATAGGCGGTGTAGGCGTCCACGAGCGCGGTGACCCGGTTGGGCGCCACGTGGGCAAACCGCGCCGGCAGGGGCTCGCCCCACTTCACCGCCACCTGGTCGTCGTCCAGTTCCCGGCCCAACACCACGCGGGCGGCGTGCCGGAAGGCCGCGGCGATCAGCGCATACGAATCGATCAGGGTGCCGTCGAGATCGAACAGGATGGTCACGAACGGCATGCCGCACGCATGCAGGGGGAGCCCGCGCCCCGATGGAATACCCGCCTATGAATACTTCGGACGTGAACTTCGCGCACTTTTTCGATTACCTGCTCAAGGCCCGCGGACGGCTCCTGGACTGGGTCCGCGCGCAGCCCGCCGCCGTGTATACGCGAACATATCCGATGGGAATGGGATCCATCCGCGCGACGCTGGTGCACACGGCCGGAGCCGAGTGGGCGTACGTCGAGCGGCTGACGGGCAAGGACGTCAGCATCGGGGATTCCCCGTTCACCGTTGAGCGCCAGCCCGAGTTCGAGCCGTTCGCGGCGGCCTGGGAGCGCCGGGCGCCGCTGACCCGCCAGGCCCTCGCCGCCCTCGGCGATCCCGCGCGTCCCATCGAGTTCACGTCGCGGATGGGGCCGAAGGCGATGCGGGTGCGGACCACCGCGGGGGGCATCGGCGGCCAGCTGCTCTTCCACGAGGTGCATCACCGGGCGCAGGTGATGGCGATGCTCCGGCAGGCCGGGGTTGCCGCGGAGAACCTGGACTACTCGGTGCTGCTGTTCGAGCGTACGCCGATCGGCTGACGCGAGCGGGGAGTCACCGCGTGAGGTGCTCAGCCTCCTGCTCCATCCACTCCTCGACGGCGGCGCGAACGATCTCGTAAGTGGTCCCCCGGCCTTCGCCGAGGATCGGGCCGGCCATCGACCGGCGCGCGATCCAGAGCCAGCCGCCCCCGCGGACCCGGGCGAATGCGACGAGCACACGAACGGTACCGCGGGGTGTCTCGCGCCGGATCAGTTCGTCGCGCATCGACGGGCAGGACGTGGCCTACCCGATTCGCCGCAAACGGCCTGCGCCGGTCCGCTCGCCGACCAGGTCGACCTCAGCCCCCAGGCAGCGCAGCAGGTTCATGACCTCGCGTGAAAATTCCGGGCCGCCGGGGATGTGCGGAAGCGCAATCCGGCGGACCCGTCCCGCTTCAATCTCCTGGATATCGCGTACGAGGGAGATGGCGCCGAGAGAATACAACCTGGTGAGAATCTCGTCGCGGCTCATAGGGCCTCCGTGTGTGCGTCTCATCGTCCGATGCTATGCTCCGATGTCAGCTCGATTGGTGGCTGGACGGTGGCGCCGCTGGATTCTGATGATTCTCTCTCGCGGCGGAGACTCCTCCTCGGCTTTCCTTAGGGGCGAAACGCGTCGCGGAGGACGTCCAAGTGGATGGGGCGGCCCCCGCGATCGAGCCGGACCTCGACGACGTCGAACCGGCAGGTGCGCTCGCCGAGGCCCCGCCGGCTGCAGTACGCCACCGCGAGCGCCGCGAGAGCGCGCTGCTTGCGCAGGTTCACCGCCTCGGCCGGCGTTCCGTAGGCCTCGGACCGGCGGGCTTTGACTTCCACAAACACGAGATCCCCGTGCTCCTCCGCGATCACGTCCACCTCCCCCCGCCGGAGGCGGACGTTCCGCTCGAGGATCCGGTACCCACGCGAGCGGAGGGCTGCGACCGCGGCCTCCTCCCCAACCCGGCCGAGCCGCTGCCTGTTCGGCGCTCCCTCCGGCACCGAATGCCCGGAGGCGTTTCGGCCGACGCCGCGGGCGGGGCCGGGAGGCATTTACAGCAGCAGCAGGCCCATCTGGATGACGGGGAGGAACGCCCGCCTGTGCGCCGGGGACGGGCCCCGGCGGGCGAGCGCGTCGAGGTGCTCGGCCGTGCCGTACCCTTTGTGCTCGGCGAAGCCGTACCCGGGCAACGCCTCATCCAGGTCGCGCATCAGTCGGTCTCGGGCTACTTTGGCGACGATCGAGGCGGCGGCGATGCAGGCATGACAGGCGTCGCCGTCCACCACCGCCGCCTGGGCGCAGCGCAGCGGAAGACGGTCCCGCCCGTCGATCAGGAGGAAGTCGGGAGCGGGGATCAGGGCCTCCACCGCCCTCGCCATCGCCAACCGGGCGGCCCCCTGGATATTCAGGCGGTCAATCTCCTGAACGGATGCCGCTCCGATCGCGAACCCGAGCGCCCGCGCCCGGATCTCCCGATCGAGGCGTTCCCGCGCCGCCGGGGTAAGGCGCTTGCTGTCGTCGAGGCCGGCAATGGGCGTGCGATGCGGGAGGATCACCGCCGCGGCCAGCACCGGGCCGGCCAGCGAGCCCCGGCCCACCTCATCGATCCCCGCGACGACCAGACCGGTGCGGCGCCGGACGCGCTCCTCCCGGTACAAGTCCCGCAGCCGCCGGGCCTCGGCCCGCGCCGCATTCCGCCGGGCCTGGTAGCGCGCCGCCAGCTCCCGGACCGTCGCGCGGCCATCGCCTGCCAGAAGACGGAGCCACGCCTTGCGGGGGCGTGTCATGCGTGCCAGGTGCTCGCCGATC
>DATHLI010000072.1:0-21246 GCA_035488355.1 bacterium
GCTGAAAGACGCCCAGGTCGCCGCAGTCCCCCACCCCATCCTGGCCGCGGGGACGGTCCGGTACGTTGGGGAGCCGGTGGCGGCCGTGCTCGCCGAGAGCCCCGCGGCGGCGGTCGATGCGGCGGCGCTCGTCGAGGTGGACTACGAGCCCCTTCCGGTCGTGTCCGACGCGCGGGCGGCCTTTGCCGGCAACGTGCTTCTCCACGAAGCGCTGGGGAACAACGTGCTCGTGAGGATGACCCGAGGGCGCGGGGACGTTGATGCGTCGTTCAAGGCGGCCGCGCATGTGGTCAAGGGACGGTTCCACATTCCCCGGGTCGTGCCCGCCCCCATGGAGCCCCGGGGCGCCGTCGCCGCCTACGACCGGGGCGCGGACCTGCTCACGCTGTGGTGCTCCGCCCAGGACCCCTACAGGCCCCGCACGCAGCTGAGCCGCGCGCTCGGCCGGAGCGAAGACCGGATCCGGGTCGTGGTGCCCGACGTCGGCGGCGCATTCGGCAGCAAAGGAATCCTGGGGGCCGAGGCGGCGGTCGCCGCGTGGCTGGCCGTCGAGCGCGGAAGGCCGGTCAAGTGGATCGAGGTCCGCCGTGAGAACTTCATCGCGTCGACACAGGGGCGTGGGGCCGACGCCGACGTGGAGGTGGCCGTCGAGGCGGATGGCCGGCTCACAGGGCTGCGGGCGACCGTGATCGCAGACGTGGGCGCCTACCTCCACCCATCGACCCCTGGTCCCGTGTCCCGCGTGGCCGAGCTCATGACGGGCGTGTACGACATTCCGGCGGCCCGGGTGGACGCGGTCGGGGTCGCCACGAACAAGGTCCCCACCGCTCCCTACCGCGGCGCCGGACGGCCTGAAGCCGCTTACATCATCGAGCGCATGGTCGACCTCGTCGCGGCCGAGTTGGGGCTTGACCCCGTAGCGGTGCGCCGGCGCAACCTGATCCCGTCCGACCGGTTTCCCTACCACTCCGCGGTCGGCTCGGTGTACGACTCCGGCGACTACGCCTCGGCTCTGGACAAAGCCTGCGAGATCGTGGGCTATGGGCGGTGGCGGGAGGAACAGCGCCGGGCGCGGGCAAGCGGGCGGCTCGTGGGCATCGGGATCGCCGTGTACGTCGAGCCCGCGGGGGGCCAGTTATGGGAAAGCGCGGCCGTCTCCGTGACCCCTGACGGCCGCGTCATCGTACGCACCGGATCGACCGCGCACGGACAGGGGCACGATACCACCTTTGGGCAGATCGCCGCGGAGGCCTTCCAGGTGCCGCTGGAAGCGGTGACGGTCGAGCAGGGCGATACCGCGCGCCTGGCCAAAGGCATTGGGACCTTTGGCAGCCGCTCGGTGGCGGTCGGCGGCTCGGCCGTAGTGGGGGAAATCGAAAAGATCAAAGTCAGGATGCGGGCGATCGCCGCGCATCTCCTGGAGGCGGCCGAGGGCGATATCCGGTGGGAGGACGGCCGCCTGTACGTGCGTGGCGCGCCGGGCCGGGCGCTGACCTTTGGGGAGGTCGCGGCTGCCGCGCACCGGCCGGAGCGCCTGCCCGCGGGGATGGAGGCGGGGCTCGAGGCGTCCGGGATCTTCTCGCTGCCGGACATGGTGTACCCCTTCGGGGCCTACGCCGCCGTCGTCGAAATCGAGCGCGAGACCGGAGAGGTGCGGTTCCTCGAGTTTGCGGCTGTGGACGACGCAGGCCGCATCATCAACCCTCTCCTCGCCGAGGGTCAGGTGATTGGGGCGATCGTCCAGGGGCTCGGTCAGGCGCTCGTGGAGGAGGCCGCGTACGATGACGCCGGGCAATTGCTCACCGGCACCTTTTCGGACTACGCGCTCCTCCATGCGATCCACGCGCCCAAGGTAACCGCCGAGTTTACCGAGACGCGCTCTCCATATAATCCGCTCGGGGCCAAGGGGGTTGCCGAGGCCGGAACTGTCGGCGCGCCGCCCGCGGTTGCCAACGCCGTCATGGACGCCCTCGCCCCGCTGGGTGTCCGGAACGTCGACCTGCCACTCACCGCCGAGAAGCTCTGGCGGCTCATGGAGACCGCCCGTCCGTCCAAGCTCCCCTCGTGAGTCTGCCCCTCAGGAGGGCCGGCGGGTTTGCGCGGAGAAGAGCAGTATACCTTGGCATGACCCGGGGAGGGGCTCGCAAGACCCCGGGGCATGGAAATTCCGCGTCTGGAGTCCGGGTGGGAAGGGAATAAGATGCAAGAGATGAGCGGACTCCACCGTCGTGGCAGTCGCTATCACATTACAGCCGGGGAGGATATGTCCATGCCGGTAGATACTCGCATCGATCAATCACCGTACCAAGAGATTGACTCCGAGGGTCCGATGAACCAACGGGTCACGATCGTCCCGGTCCCGCGTATTATCGAGATGTACAACGTGAGCGAGCGGGAGCTGGAGCAGATCGGGCAGGCCTCCACGGCGTTCGCGATGCACCTGGTCTTCTTCGGGATCACCTTCGGGGCTTCGATGGCCTTTCTCATGTCGCTCTTGACCGCGGAGCTGACCAACCGGCAACTCGCCCTCGTCTGGGCCCTCTTCGTCCTGGTCCTCGCCACCGTCTACTTCGGCGTCCAGGTGTACCGCAGCTACCACGATGGACGGAAAGGCGTCCGCGCGATAAAGAACGAGAGCAAGAAAACGCAGGCGGGAGTGAGCGCTCGGGGCGCCGCCGGCGCGTCTCAGGCAGGCCCCGGCCGCTAAGCGCAGACCCAGATTCGCCCGCATCCTGCCTCCCGGCGTCCCGGGGGGCAGTTGCGTTAGTCCGGACCTTCCGTCAGGCCTCGAAGCACGCCCGCGAGGGCCTGGTCGGCCAGAGCCTGGATCTCCGCATCGGTCCGGTCCTGAATCGGGTGGGCCACAAAGACGCGGGCCGGATCCGCGCCGAGCGCCCGCGCCTGCGCCTCCGCAGCCTCAACAAACTCACTTGACGCGACCAGGACGCCGGGGACCCCGCGGGCCTCGAGATCGACGATGTCGTGCACACTGCACGACGTGCAGGACCCTCAGTCGGCGAGGGCCTCGATCACCACATCGCACTTGACGCTGATCTCATAGCGCAGATCGGCCGGAGCGACTTTCGCAAAGGTTGGCTTGCGAAACCGCTCCACCCGTACCCCCCGCCCTGTGAGATGGGCGGCCAGGCGATCGAGGAAGACATCCCCGCGAGGCTTGGAGATGTCGAGCAGGCCCACGGTCACCCCTGCCAGGCGCGCCGGCCGAGGCGCCAGCGCGCGAGGCTGCGGAGCGCGTTCGTTCGTCGGATCGAGCAGGATCTGATCGGTCACACAATCACCTCCCGGGTCACCGGACGGCTCCCCGCCGCCCCGTTCTTCCAGCTGCCGATGATCGCCGAGAACAGGCCGGCGGATCCGCCGGCGTGCACGAACAGCAGCCCTTCGGGCAGAAACTTCGGCCACGAGCCCCGAGCGAACGCTTCAGGCATCCCTTCCGCGCATCCGCCGGCCCCCCGCACGATCTCCGCCCCCGGCAGGGTGAGCAGGCGCACGAGTTCCTCCCGCAGCCGCGCCTTCGACCAGCCGGCCTCGCGAAAGACGCGGGCATGCTCCGGGGACACCACGACAAGCGCGTCATAATCTCGGACCAGTTTGGGATGGGCCACCGTCCGCAGGCAACCGGCCAGGGAGCGAGCCAGGGACTCGGGGGACCGCGACAGCTGATCGAACACCCCCCGGGACCCCTCACCGGCAAACAGCGTCACGGCCGAGGCGCCGGGTCTGAGCCCCCGTTCGACGGCCAGGGGTTCCCAGGGCGACCGCTCCTCGTCTTCGGCAAAGCAGAACGTGTACTTCCCCGGATTGCCGAGCGTGGCCCGGTCCACCCCTCCGGGCCGGCCTCCGCCCACGTTGCGGATGACCAGCTGAAGGGCCCGCCCGATGGCGGCGTTCGCGCGATTGCCCTGGCCGAGCGCGTTCACCCCGGAGTTCATGCCGATCGCCCCGGCGATCGGGCCGTTCACGATCACGACCGGGCCGACGAAGTAGGTGGTGGCCAGGATCCCGTGGATGTTGAACTCGTCGGTGCAGGCGGCCTCGACCGCGGCGAGGATCACCGGGAGATACTCGGGACGGCATCCGGCCATCACCGCGTTGATGGCCAGCTTCTCCACGGTGCACTCAGCGTAGTCGGGGGGAACGACCGCCACGACATCGCCGGGGGCGCGGCGGGTTCCTTCGAGCATTCTGAGGACGCGCTCGGGCGTCGGCGGCACGACCGGCAACCCATCGCTCCAGCCGCGCTCGAAGCAGGCCTCGACCGGGTCCTCGAGCGCGCCGATGGCGACGCGCCTGGACTGCAGCCGGGTCGCGCTCGACCGGGCCGCCAGCGCCTCGGCGATGCCCGGCTCCAGGGTCCGGGAGCCGCAGCCGGGCCGGTAATCCGGCAGTGCACTGCCGAGGCCCGTCAATGCCGTCAGATCCTCCCACTTGTCCCGGCGCCATCCTTCGGTGCGCTGGACCACCGCGCCGCCGGCCACGCGGAGCAGGGTCGGCACCGTCTCGACGTTGAGCTGGTAGGAGACCTCGAGTTCGGTGTCGTCGACGACGGGAAGCCCGGGCGGGAACGCCGGATCGTCCTGCGAGTAGATGGTCAGGGGCAATCCCGCCGCCGCCAGCTGGGTCAGCACCGGGACGACCAGCTCACAGGTGGGACAGTCGTGTTTCACAATCGCCACGAGGCCCTCGGGCAGTCGAACGCCGTTCACGACACAGGTCCCTCCCCGCGCGCGCGGCCTTAGAATGGGTTCGTCGCGGTCCCCGCTCAGCCTGTCCATACTGGGGGACGCTCCGAGCCGTCAAAATATTTCTTGACACATTCCCATATAGGAATATAATAGGAACGATGGCGCGGGCAGCGACAACGACGGACGCCTTCAACGCGATTGCCGAGCCTCGGCGGCGCGCGATCATCAGTGTGCTCGTGGACGGCCGGGCGCACGCGGTGGGGGAGGTGGTCGAGAGACTCCGGATACCGCAGCCGGCGGTATCGAAGCACCTCGGTGTGCTTCGCAAGGTTGGGATCGTATCGGTCGGCAGGCACGGCCGGCGTCGTCTGTATCGCCTGAACGCGAAGGAGCTGAAGCCGGTGCACGACTGGGTGAAGACGTACGAACGCTTCTGGACCCACCAGCTCGATCGGATCAAGGAGCAGGCCGAGCGCAAGATGGCGGAACGATCGACCCGCGAGACCAAACGATCTCCAAAAAAGGAGGATGGACGATGGTGACGGGCACATCGGAACAGGCGGTGACCACGCTCGAGGTGACGAAGGAGGAAGACATCGCAGCGCCGATCGATGTGGTGTTCGAGACGCTGCTGGAGCAGATCGGCCCTCGCAATGAAGGGGGGCCGGGATCGCCGCTGCCCATGACACTCGAGGGATGGCCGGGCGGCCGCTGGTATCGGGATTTGGGAAACAACACAGGCCATCTGTGGGGGCACGTGCAGGTCATCAAGCCGCCCACGCTCCTGGAAATCTCCGGGCCGCTGTTCATGTCGTACCCGGCCATTTCGCACGTGCAGTACCGGCTGACGGCGGAAGGCCCCAAGACGCGTCTCACGTTCGCACACCGCGCGATCGGGCAGATCACCCCCGAGCATCGAGAAGGAGTCGCCAAGGGATGGACCTCCATCCTCGCAAGGATTCGTGAAGCCGCGGAGCGTCGAAAGGGCACATCCCGTGGAGGCAGCTAAGGGGAATCACGGGTGAAGAGTCGGCTGTGGCGGCGCCTCGTCACACCGGCGGCGGCAGCGAGGCCAGGAGACCCGCCAGCACAAGCACGGTGAGCAGCACGGCGGCCTCCCGGATCCACGCCCGCGGGCGGCGGTCGATCGCGACCCGCGCGGCACCCCAGGCCAGCCCCAAGGCGGCCAGGAACAATATGAGCTTCGCGGCCAGCGTCTCACCGTAGGCCGTCGCGACGAGGTCCGCGGGGCCGCGCAGGTGCTGCGCCGCCATGCCCGCGCCGGTCGCCACCAGCGCCACGGCGGACCAGGCGGCCAGGCGGCCGGTCCGGGCCGCGATCTCGACGCGGCGGACGGCGACCGTCGGGACCCGCCACACGCTCAGCAGGCCAACAAGCCCCCCGACCCACGCCCCCATCGCCGCCTCGTGCAGGGTGTTCAGGCCGAGCCCCAGCCAGGATGGTCGCGCGCCCACCGCGTGCGCGGCCTCTCCGTCCACGAAGGCAAGCGCAAGGCCAAGGATCAACGCCGCAGCGGCCGCCCGGGCGGGACCGGCCGATGCCGCTCCAACGAGCACCCAAAGGAGCAGAGCCGCTCCAAGCCGCTGCGCCAGCACGCGGCCAAAGCTCGAGTCGAGCGCGCCGCCCAGGACCTCCGGGTCCAACGGCTGGCCCGTGCCCGCGCTGAGGGAGACGGTCTGCGCCAGCAGGGCGAGGGGTTCGGCCGCGAGCAGCGCCACCACCCCGGCGCCGGCCAGCCGCCAAACCCGGCGCTCGGTCTCGTCGCCCGTGAGGGCCAGCGGCTCCAGGACCATCTTCCGGAAGGCGAGCACGCCGAAGCTCAACGCATACCCGGCGAGGTGCAATGCGCGGGCGTACGCCTGAAGGATCAACCCCGTGATCGGCCCCACCCCGGGCGCGCCCGTGGAGGCTGCGCTCCCCGGAGGAACGCCGGCCCGGCCGACGCTGAACGCGAACGCGCCTTGCGACGGGTGGGTGTCCTGAGCGATCACCCGCCAGATCACGCGATACGTGCCTTCTCCGGCGGCATCGACGCCGACAGTGACCTCGGCGCCGGAGACCCGCGCCGGCCCCCGCTCGACGCGCCGCCCGCTCGGGGCCAGGACGTGCACGCCGCGGCCGACCAGAACGACCGGCTCGTTGAACAGCAGGCGCACGCCGGCCGGAGCGTGCGGCAGCACGGCCCCGGACGCGCAGCGGGGGTCGCCGGGAAGCAGCCTGGGCCGGGTTTGGGGCGAGCAGAGATCAGGTGGATCGGAGCGCACCAGGTTCGCGTGTGCCAGCGCGCCGATGGGGCGACCGGCGACCCACAGGACCGCCGCGCCCACGGTCAGCAGGGCCAGCAGAAGCCGACGGCGGATCGATTGTGCCGAGGCAGTCCGGCGCCCCTCGCGGTCGCCCCTGAGCGACCACGCCGGGGGTGACGACGCGACCGCCGGCTCGATTAGACCGACGCTCCCGCCTCGGCCGGGCGCGCCCGGCCGAGCCCACCCCTCGAGGCCTGGCCGATCCGGATCACCAGGCCGGAGGCAATCAAGCACAGCAGTCCCGACGTCATGAACGCCACCTGGTAGCTGCCCATCCACGACCGCACGGCGCCCGCGCCGAATGCGGCGGTCGCGGCGCCGAGCTGATGACTGGCGCTGATCCATCCGAACATGACACCCACCCTCTGCCGGCCGAAGATGTCGGCGGTCAGGCGGACGGTCGGTGGAACGGTGGCGACCCAGTCGAGGCCGTAGAAAACCGCGAACGCCGCGAGCCCCAAGAACTGAGTCCCCAGCGCGTACGGCAGGAAGAGCAGCGACAGGCCCCGCAGTCCGTAATACCAGCACAGGAGATACCGGTTGTCCCACCGGTCCGAGAGCCAGCCGGAGACGGTGGTCCCGATCAGGTCGAACACCCCCATCGCGGCCAGGAGGCTGGCGGCGGTCACCTCCGGGATCCCGTGCTCCATCGAGGCCGGGATGAGGTGCGTCCCGATCAGCCCGTTGGTGCTGGCGCCGCAGATGTAGAAGCTGCCGGCAAGGAGCCAGAAGTCTCGCGACCGGAAACCCTCGCGGAGGGCCGCCAGCGCGGCGGCCGCGGGGTTGACGCCCGACGACACCGGCGCCACGTCGGCCGTCGCTCCAAACGGGCGAAGCCCGACGTCCCTGGGGTCGTTGCGCATGAAGATGTACACGAGGGGGACCATCAGGAGCGCCACGCCGGCGACGACCAGCACGGCCGAGCGCCATCCGGACGTGACCACGAGCGAGGCGAGAAAGGGTAAAAACAGCAGCTGGCCCGTCGCCGTGCTCGCGGTGAGCAATCCCATCACGATCCCCCGGCGTTCCGCGAACCAGCGGTTGGCAATGTAGGCGCCGAGGACGAGCGCCATCGTGCCGGTGCCGAGCCCAACCACGACACCCCAGAGAAGCACGAGCTGCCACGACGCGCGCATGACCGTGGTCAGGCCGACGCCGGCGGTCACCAGTCCGAGCGAGACCATCATCACCCGGCGCACGCCGACCCGGTCCATCAGCGCCGCGGCAAAGGGGCCGAACAGCCCGTACAGCAGGATGTTGATCGAGACCGCAAACGACACCGTCGCCCGAGTCCAGCCGAACTCTTTCTCGAGCGGGATGATCAGCACGCCCGGAGTCGCTCGGATCCCGGCGGAGGCGAGCAGGGTGAGGAAGGTGACGCCGGCGACGATCCAGCCGTAGTGCAGACGGCCCCGAAGGAGCCGCTCAACTCCTGACATGCGGCACCGCTTCCCCCTGTCGGCGGCGATCCGTCAGCCACCCGGCGATCTTCGCGATCGGCGGCCACCGAGGACCGCCGCGAGCTGCCTGGCATAACGACGGCCTCGGCTGAGGAATTCTCCTCGTCACCCGACGGGGGGACGGCGCTGGGCCCATGGCTGGGCCTCCTCGAACGCCGCCGCCGCCCGCAGCACGAGCGCGTCGGCATGCCAGCGGCCGGCGATTTGGAGGCCGACCGGCAGGCCCTCGGCCGTGAAGCCGCAGGGCACGTTCGCCGCCGGATAGCCCGTCAAATTGAAGGGGTACATGAAGGGGACCCGGTCCAAAAACGGCATCGGCCGCCCTTCGGCGTCGCTCGGCCCCGCGTTGGGACCGGCCTCAACGGACCAGGCGGTCACCGGCATCTGGGGCGTGAGCAGGAGGTCGTAGGTCTCGAAGAACTCGCGCACGGCCTGGTAAAAGGTGCTGCGGGCCACGAGCGCCTTCCCGTAGTCGATGGCGCTGAGCCGGCCGGCGTTGAGGAACATCTGCATGAGCGAGGGCTCGACCCAGTCCGGCCGCTCGATCCCGCGGTCGCCGTACCGCGATGTCACGCCCACCTCCCAGATGATCTTGTGGAACGCCCGCGGATCCGGCCACCGGATCTTCGGTTCTTCGAGCCGGCAGCCCAGCTCGGCAAAGCGCCTGGCCGAGCGCTCGGCGATCGCCTTCACCTCAGGATGCACGACGTTCGCCGCGTAGCCGAGGTCGGGGCTCCACGCCACCCTGAGCCCCGTGATGCCGCCGTCGCACGCCGCCAGGTAGTCCTCCGGCGGGGCCTCGATGGTGAGCGGGTCGCGGGGATCCGGCCCGGCCATGACGTTCAGGAGCAGCGCCGCATCGCGGACGGTCCGCGCCATCGGACCGTTGTGCGACCGGGCCGACCAGTAGTCGGCGTTGGGGTGGTAGGGGACCCGGCCGAAGGACGGTTTGAAGCCGACCACGCCGCAGAGGGCCGACGGGATGCGGATCGAGCCCGCGCCGTCCGACCCGTGCGCCAGCGGCCCGAGCCCGGCGGCGATCGCGGACCCGGCGCCCCCCGAGGATCCTCCCGAGGTGCGATCGAGCTTCCAGGGATTCCGGCACGGCGGGCCGAGCAGGTTGTCGCACATGTCCCGGTGACCGAAGTGCGGCGTGTTCGTCTTTCCGAGAAGAATGCCCCCGGACGCCCGGAGGCGCGAGGCCACCAGGCCGTCCTCGGCCGGGACATTGTGCTCGAAGAACTTCGATCCATAGGTCGTGCGGACGCCGGCCGTCGGTTCGAGATCCTTGATGGAATACGGGACGCCGTCGAGCGGTCCGGCCGCCCCGTCCCCGCGGGCGCGGGCCTCCGCCGCCTTGGCCTCCCGCCGCGCCGCGTCGGCCGTCACCGTCAGGAACGCGTTGAGCACCGGGTTCAGCCGCTCGATCCGGCTGAGGACGGCGTCGGTCAGCTCGACCGGCGAGAGCTGTCGCGCGCGGATCAGCCGCCTCAGTTCCGTCGCCGGCGTGAAGCACAGATCGGTGCCGTCCATACCTGACCTCCCCGCGCGCCCGATGGCCTATTCGGCATAGAGGGACTTCACGTACCCGGACCGGACCAGTTCTTGCATCAGGGAGTCGTCGAGCAGGGATGCCGGCGTCATCCTTCGGACCTGCGGGTTGGCGCCGAACCGGATCGCGTTCCTCACCCCTCTCGGATCCACCCGAGGAATCTTGTCCTGCCACACCGGGAAGAACGCCCGGTACGCCACGGCGGCCTGCTCGGGGGTCGCCCGGGTGTACCGGGCGATGGAAGCCTCCGTCCCCGCCTCGTTCGCCGGAGTCCGGATGTACGCCCACGCGGCGAGATAAGCCCTCAACACCTTGAGGGCGGTCTCGCGGTTCTGGGCCAGATACGTTTTCCTGAAGGTGAGCGCGCTCTGGGTCATCGGGATCCCCAGGCGAACGCCGTTCACGAGTTCTGTGAATCCGGCCCCCGCCGCCTGAGCGGTGGTGGGCGGAGAGATGATCCCGCCCGCGACGATGCCCGCGCTCATAGCGGCCATGATCCCCGCCAGCGTCCCGCCCGCGGTCACGATCTCCACCTTGCCGGTGAGCCCGAAGTGCTCCAGGATGATCCGCGCCGCGGTGTCGGTCGATGTCCCGGTCCTGGTCACGGCGATCTTCCGGCCGGCAAGGCTCTGGATCGAAGAGACGCTCTTGTTCACGTACAGGGAGAAGACGGGGTAGTTCGAGCCGGCCGCGACCATCACGAGGTCTCCCCCCGCGGCGTCGAAGTCCGCGACCTCCGTGGCGCCGATGAAGAGGGCCTGCGACTCCCCCGACGCCAGGGTGGCGACGGCGGTACTCCCAGTGACCTGCGTGAAGCCGACGTCCAGACCCTCCTTGGCGAAGAACCCCTGGTCCTGCGCCGCGAAGACCGGGGTAAAGGCGGCGCTCGCCTGAGCGTAGACCAGGCTGATCTTTGCGGCCCCGGCGCCGGCGGCCGGGCGTCCCGGCGTCCCCAGCACGGCGGCGAGCGCCAGACCGCACAGCACTCCCCGGAATGGGGGCGCGACCCTGCGACCCGCCGCACCGCGTACGCCGGTCCTGCTCATCTCCACCGCTCCTTTCGCGGATCCCAACGCCGCTTCGAACGGGCGCCCGCGCGGGCCCCTGTCACAGGCCGCCGCCCGGACGGGGCGCCGGCGCGAGCCCGGCTTCGCAGCCGATATCCTCGATCCAGCGCCGGGTCTCGCCCGACACGACGCGGGGCGCCGACCGGAGGTCGGCCGCGCGTCTCCCGCCGCTGAGAAAGATGGCCACCCGAAGCTCCTCCAGGAACTGGGTGATCCAGGCTTCGACCGCCGCGTCTCCCTCCAACGCGGCCGCCAGCAGGGGACGGCCCACCGCCACCAGCGACGCCCCGAGGGCGATCGCCTTGGCCGCGTCCAAACCCGTCCGCACACCCCCGGTGGCGATGATCGGGAGCCCGGCCACACCGGCCGCGACGATCGAGACCGCCGTCGGAATTCCCCAGTCCTGATACACGCGCCCGAGCTCGGCCCTCCGAAGGTCGCCCTGGGCTTCGGCGCGCGCCGTCTCGATCGCGGCAAAACTGGTCCCGCCCGCGCCCCCCACATCCAGCGCCCGAAATCCGAGCCCGCGCAGTTCGAGGGCGGCCGTGTGGGAGATCCCCGCACCGGTCTCTTTGGCGATCGCAGGTACGGCGAGCGACGCGACCGCGGCGGCAAGGGCGCGGCGCAGCCCAGTCACCAGCCGGTCGCCCTCCGGCTGCACGGTCTCTTCAAGAAAATTGAGGTGAATGGCCAGGGCATTGGCGCCGACCATGGCCACGGCGCTCGAGAGCTGCGACCCGGTCAGGGGCGGACCGCTGTCCTGGGCCGTCAGTTGGGCGGCCCCGACGTTGGCAATGAGGAAGGCATGCGGAGCCGCCTCCCGCGCTACGGCATAGGTCCGGGCGAGCCTGGGGTTGCGCAGCGCCGCGCGCTGGCTCCCCAGCCCCATTGCCAGGCCGAACCGCTCCGCCGCCCGCGCCAGGCGGGCATTGACGTCGCCCGCTCCCTCGTGCCCTCCCGTCATCGCGGCGATCGCCAGCGGCGCTCCCAGGCGGTGGCCCAGGAACTCCGCGCTCAGGTCGATCGCCGGCAGGTCTGCGACCGGGAGGGCCTGGTGCAGCAGATGGATGTCAGGCCACCCGGGTCCCCGGCGGCCGCCGGCCTCCTGGCTCGTCGCCAGCCTGAGGTGCTCGGCCTTCCGCCGCTCGACCTCGTCGCGCGAGTCCTCGGAGGTTCGCCTGCGGGCGGCCGCGCCCGGCCGCGCGGCGGGACGCCGCCGCCCGCCACCCCGCACACCCTTCAAGAGAGCCCATCCCAGCGGCGGATCAGGTCCAGGTGGATGCCGAACAAGTCGAGGATCTTCACGACGGTGTGATCGATGATCTCAGGGATCGTCTTCGGGAGATGGTAGAATCCCGGCACCGGCGGGAGGATCACCGCGCCGGCCTCGGTGGCCCGGAGCATGAGCCGGAGGTGACCCGCGTGCAGGGGCGTCTCCCGGACCACGAGCACGAGGCGGCGGCGCTCCTTGAGGCAGACATCCGCGGCGCGGATCGTCAGGGTGTCGCTGAAGCTGTTGGCGATCGCCGACAGCGTCTTGATCGAGCACGGCGCGACGACCATCCCCTCGGTCACAAAGGTTCCGCTCGCGATCGCGCTCGCGATATTCTTCTCGTCGTGCACCGTGTGGGCCAGGGCGGCGACGGCGTTGGGGTCCTTCCCCATCTCGACCTCGATGGTCTGGCGGGCGGCCGCGGTGAGGATGAGATGGGTCTCGATGTCGGTCTGCGCGCGCAGCACTTCGAGGAGGCGCACCCCGTAGTGGGGGCCCGTGGATCCCGACAGCGCCACGATCAGGCGGCGCGGCTGAGGCTTGCGCGTCTCCGTTGGCCGCATCGGACGAGGCACTCTTCGGGGCGCTCAAATTTCATTCCTTTGAACCGGTGGAGGGGGCGGCGGCGGCGGACGCGAACCGGGATGATCGCGGCAGGCTCTGGCCGGGAGGTGGAGCGGGTGGGCGATATCGAAGGGCGCGTGTTTCTCCGGGGGATCACGTCGGAGCAGTACGGCCTCTCGGAGTTCCGGCGGCGGCAGCGGGCGGCCCCCCGGGTGCGTCCCGCCGGCACGGTGGTCGACGACGCGCGCGTCGCCCATTCCGGCGACTCCGACCAGTCGCGCACCTGGTGGATCCTGGGACCGGGCGACGACCCCTTCCTGACCCAGAGCGTCCAGGCCCATTTCGTGGAGCTGGCGCCGGGTGGATCCAACCACGGGCACGGCCACCAGAACGAGGCGACCTTCTACATCCTCGAAGGCCGCGGGTACGAGATCCACGACGGCCGGCGGTATGACTGGGAGAAGGACGACCTCGTCGTCGTGCACAACGATTCGGTGCACCGGCACTTCAACGCCGACCCCAACAACAAGGCTCTGGCGCTCGTGATGAAGGCGAAGGCCACGTGGATGTTCCTCGGCCTGATTCAGCAGGGCCGCGGCGGCCCCGTCGAGGACGGCGCGCGGTTCGGCCCGCCTGAAGATTGGTCCCGCCTGTGGACATCCGGCGTGGGAGAGCGCAAGAAGGTGGTCAAGCCGTCCGACACCCGCTGGGAGACCACGCAGGACGGCCGGGTGCGGGTGCTCACCTCTCCCCAGCGGACCGACGTCCGGGTCTTCAGCACGGACGTGTACCAGCAGGAAATCCCGGGAGGAGGCCGGTCGGGCAGGCACTGGCACATGGCCGACGAGATGTTCTACGTGGTTTCGGGGCGCGGCTACAGCCTGCACTGGGACGTGGAGGCCGAGATCGGCGAGCGCTACATGGCCAGGATCGCCAAGGAGCCGAGCCGCTGGGAATTTGGAGCGGGAGACCTGCTGTATGTCCCGCACAACACAGTGCACCAGCACGTCAACGCCGACGCGAAGACCGGCCTGATGCTGCTTTCGGCCCAGAACCGGCTGTTCAAGCTGCTCGGGTACGACGCTGTCGTGTATCTGGAGAACGCGCCGGAGTTCACGGGAGGCCCGCAGGCGGCCGGGAAGGCCCGGAGGTGAGGGCCGCCCTCTGAGCCTCCCCCGAACCCCGCACCGTATCGGCCACCGCCTGGCCGGAGCGCTGCTCGCGGCCGCCGCATGCCTGGCTCCGGCCCCGAGCGCGTGGTCCGCGCTCCCCCGGGTGACCATCCTCTGGGTGGCGGTGACCGGCTCGCAGGCCGTGGCCTGGGTGGCCAAGGAGGGCGGCTACTTCGATCGCAACGGCGTCGACGTCGACTTGGTGTACCTGGCCGGCAGCCCGACTGCGGCCGCGGCGCTCGTGAGCGGCCGCGTCGAGTTCGTGCAGATGGCCGGACCGGCGGTCGTCGCCGCGGACGCGCAGGGCGCCCACCTCGTCATGGTGATGGGGTTCGTCAATCAGCCGGTGTTCGTGGTGATGACGACTCCGGACGTCCAGACCCCGGACCAGCTCAAAGGTAAGACCGTGGCCGTCAGCAAGGTGGGTTCCTCGGACGACTTCATGCTCCGCGAAGCCTTGTCCCATTGGGGACTCCGGCCCGACGCGGACGTGAAGATCACCGGCGTCGGGTCGGTTTCGGCACAGATTGCCGCCGTCGAGAAGGGACTCGTTCAGGGGATCGTCGTCGATCCGCCCAACGACGTGCTGGCTCAGCAGGCGGGGGCGCACCTCCTCGCCCGCGTCAGCGACCTCGGCGTCCCGTACCAGGCGGCAGGCCTGGTGACCACGCGCGAGTACATCCGATCGCACGGCGGCCTGATCGCCCGGGTGGTACGCGCGATGACGGAGGCCGTGCACCGCATCAAGACCGATCGGGCCTTTTCGGAGGAAGTCATGGCCAGGTATCTCAAGAACACGAACCCGGTGGTCGTCGACGCGGCGTACGAAGCCTTCGTCAACGTCTTCGCCCGCACCCCCGCGCCGACCAGAGCGGGCCTCGCCGAGATCGTGAAGGAGTCCGTGAGCGCCGGCCTGCTCAAGGACGGCATCGAGGTCGGCTCGATGCTCGACACCTCGTTCGTCGATCAGCTGGCGGCCAGCGGCTTCATGCAGCAGTTGTACGCGAGGTGACCCCGCCTCAGGGCGACCTGCCGGCCGTCTCCGCGAAGTTGACGCTTTGCAGCGCCTGCACGTAGCTGTTGTCGTAGAAGTCGGTCGCGGGCTGCTCCATCTTCCGCTGGCGCAGGATGAACTCGATTCCCGCGCCCGTGACCATGGGGTAGACCGAATAGAACCGATCGCGGTAGAGCTGGAAGGCTGCCCTGAGGTGGTTCTCGTCGATCGGCAGATGCGTGTGGATCAACGCCAGCGCCGCGGCGATGTTGAGCGGGTTCTTGATGTAGGCACTCGCCGAGATGATGGCCTTCATGAAGGCGTCCACGACGCCCGGATGCGACTTCGCCCACGCAGTGTTGACCGCGATCCCCGTGTGCTGGTAGGGCTGGTCCAGCGTGTACAGCCGGAGGAATGGCTTGTAGCCCATGTCGAAGGCCACCAGGTCGAGCCCGGCCGTCAGCACCGTGAACTGGATCTGCCCGGTCTGCAGCGCCGCCAGGCGCGAAGTTTCGTCCCCGGTCTGGAGGAGCGTCACCCCGGACGGGTCGACCCCCAGGGTGGCGAGCGCATAACGGGTGGCGAAGTCGGACGATCCGCCAAAGCCGCTGATCGCCCCTTTGCCGCCCCGGAGCTGCGCGGGGCTCGTGATGTCCTTCGCCACCACGAAGTCGTAGGGAAACTTGTTGATCAGCCCGCCGACCATCTGGAGCGGGAGGCCCTTGGACCGCGCGTTGATGATGTCGGCGGCGGCGATGAAGGCGATAGGCACGTCCCCGCCTGCCATGGCGGCGACCGTTTTCGCGCCGCCCTGGATGTTGATGATCGTGACGGTGAGCCCGTAGCGCTCGAACAAGCCCTTGTCCTTCGCGACCCAGGCCGACGCCGCATCCAGGTTGGTGAACGACATCCCGACGTTGAGCGGGGTGAGCCCCTGCGCCAGGACGGACGCGCGCGCCTCGACCAATCCCGCCAGCCCCGATCCCGCCGAGATCGTCAGGAATTGGCGCCTGCTCAGCGACGCGCGCATGGCCGATCCCCCTCCTCAGGACATGTGACGAATGTCATGGTGCTCCCGCCGGGGGCTTTCGCGCCGGCATGGTGGCCTCCTGCCGTGCCGCCTCCCCTGCCGTGTGATAGAGGACGGATCGCGCCGCCGTAGTAGTAGAAGCCTGGACCGAGGAGGTGGAATCGATGAAAGCCGCCGTCCTGCACGCTCCGAACCAGCCCCTGACGATCGAGGAGGTCGCGCTCGCCAGGCCCCGTGCGCACGAGGTGCTGCTGCGCACCGCCTTTGCCGGGCTGTGTCACAGCGACCTGCATTTTATCGAGGGCCTCTATTCGCATCCGACCCCGTGTGTGCTCGGTCATGAATCCTCGGCCGTGGTGGAAGCGGTCGGAAATGATGTGACCTATGTCGCGCCCGGCGATCACGTCATCACATGCCTCTCGGTATTCTGCGGCACCTGCTCGCAGTGCGTCACCGGTCACCCCAATTTGTGCGAGAATACGGACGTCAAGATGCTGCCGGGTGTCTCGCGGCGCCTGTCGTGGAAGGGAGGAGAGGTGATGCATCAGTTCCTCAACCTGTCCTCCTTCGCCGAGCAGATGCTGGTGCACGAGCATGCGGTGGTCAAGATCGACCCCGAGATCCCGCTCGACCGCGCCGCGCTCGTCGGCTGCGGCGTGGTCACCGGGGTCGGCGCCGTGTTCAACGCGGCCAAGGTGGAGCCGGGCTCGACGGTCGCGGTGATCGGCTGCGGCGGCGTTGGGCTGTCTGCGGTCAACGGCGCGGCCCTCGCCGGCGCCGAGCGCATCATCGCCATCGACGTCGTCCCCGCCAAGCTCGAGGTCGCGCGCTCGGTCGGGGCCACCGACACGGTGAACGCCAGGACCGTCGACCCGGTTCAGGCGGTCAAGGACATGACCGGGGGCGGGGTGCACTACGCCTTCGAGGCCCTCGGCACCAAGGCGACGGCCGAGCAGGCGTTCGCGATGCTGCGGCCGGGCGGCACGGCGACGATCATCGGCATGGTCCCGTTCGGCGTGAAGATCGAATTGCACGGCTACGATTTCCTGCGCGATCGCAAACTGCAGGGGACCTCGATGGGCGGGAACCGGTTCCGGGTCGACATGCCCCGCCTGCTGTCCCTGTGGCGCCAGGGGAGGCTGAAGCTCGATCACCTGATCTCCGGCCGGTTGAAGCTCGCCCAGGTCAACGAAGGCTTCGCCGCGCTCAAATCGGCTGTGCCCGTTCGTCAGCTGATCGACTTCGGCATCACCAAAGAGCCGGGGGCCCATCGGACCGCCGCGGCGGCCGGCCCAATCGCCCAGCGCGTAGCGCAGCCGCCGAGGTAGGCTCGGTGCCGCCGGAACCGCTGGCCATCGTGCTCATTCCCGGCCTTCTCTGTACGCCGCGCCTCTACGTCGAGCAGCTTCCGGAGCTCTGGCGCTTCGGCCCCCTCTTCATCGCGGACCACACCCGCGATGACAGCGTGGCAGGGATGGCGCGCCGCATCCTGGCCGCGGCGCCGCCGCGGTTTGCCCTGGCCGGACTCTCGATGGGCGGCTACGTCGCATTCGAAATCATGCGCGCCTCGCCCGAGCGGGTGGCGCGGCTGGCCCTCCTCGACACGTCGGCGCGGCCGGACACGCCTGAGGCGAGCGACCGCCGCCGCGCCCAGATTGCGCTCGCCCAAAGCGGCCGGTTCCGGGAAGTGCTCGATCAGTTGTTCCCCGTGTGGGTCCATCGTGCCCGCCGCGGCGACGAGGCCCTTCGGCGGGTCGTGCAGCGCATGGCAGAGGAAACCGGTCCCGAGGCGTTCGCGCGCCAGCAGACGGCGATCATGACGCGTCCGGACTCGCGGCCGGGCCTCGCCGGGATCCGCTGCCCGGCGCTGGTTCTGGTCGGCGACGGCGACGAGGCGACGCCGCCCGATCGAGCGGCGGAGATGGCGAACGGTATCGCCGGAGCGCGCCTGGTCACCATCCCCGAGTGCGGCCATCTGTCCCCGCTCGAGCGGCCGCAGCACGTCACGCGCGCGCTGGTCGAGTGGCTGGAAGCCTGATGTAAGGCCCGCGCTCACCTCTCCCGCTTTTTGGCAGCCGCATCTGCTTCCTCCGCCAGCTGGCTGAGGAAGGCAAAGAACTCGGACGACTGGCCGATGAACAGGCCGTTGTTCGTCAAGGCGACGAGCGCGCTGGTGGCCGCGCCTTCTGTATTGGTGGGGCGAATGATCGAACAGACCGGGAACGTGCGGTTCAGGAAGATGGTCGGCTCGGGCATAATCAAGTTGGTCTGGAAGTCTTCCCCGCCAAACGGAGGAGCATTGAGGTTCGGGAACACCAACCCATTCGTGGGATCGGTGAGCGGAGGCGCATTCCCGGCTTTGTCTTGCCATGTCTGGAAGTGCATGGTCTCGGTGGGGCCGATGCTGAGCAAGATGCGCAACACTTCCGGATCGGTCACCCGCTGCGCCAGCGATGGGTACAGGCTCGTGCCGCCTTGCTCGATAAACGCAAAATGGAACCCCGCCGTGTTGGCGATCGCCTGAAGGTGATCCTTCGGGGCCAGATCGGCATCGGACCTGGGGATGCCCGGGAACCGTCCTTTGCTCAACCCCGGGACGGCCTGAGGGAAGGTGTCACCAAAATCGGGGTTCTTGGCGCGACTGCGGTACCGTGTCCACCAGCTGGTGTCCACCGTGAGCTCCATGAGGTTGGTGAGCCGTCCGATGTTCTGGGCGCCCTTCGCCCGACTGCTCGGCAACGTGCGGAACCGGTTCAAATTGACGGGTTCCGCGCCCCTCGAGACCAAGTACGCGTTGATGAAAGTGAAGTGGGTAAACTCGTCCTCGGTATTGTCGTGGATGTACTGGGGCATATCCGAATCCAGCACTTCAAGGGCGGCAGTATATTCCGCACTCCCGCGCCCTCCGGGGACTTCGCTGTCTTGGACGCCGCCGAGTTCGTTGTACTGTTGCCACGCATCGGTCTCGAGGATTTCTGCCGCCGCGAGGAACCGGAGAATGGCGGCGTCTCCGTCTGTGAGCCTGCCGGTTGCTCCTTCAGCGAACGCCGGCGAGCCACCGGCCAGCAGGCGCCCCGCGCCGATGGCCCCTGCCCCTACCGCAAGCCCCCTGAGCAAGGATCGGCGAGTGGTTGAGTGCTCAGACTGTTTCGATGCCATAGCCTCCCCCATCTTGGAGTCCTCCTCCCCCACGCTCTCGACGGTGCTCCGACGCAGACTTTGGCCCCCACGCTCACGTCTACAGGGCCTGCGAGAACGCTAACACTCGAGTGTCACCGGCCTGTCGGTTTTCGGTAACGGCGTTGTCAAATGAGCGTCACGAGCATTCAATGGCACCGGCAAACACCCTCTCGTCGTTGACGGGACAACCCCCCCTGAGACACCGATGTGATCGATTGCCCGCCTGCAGGAGCCGGAGCGAGGCCGAGTGTATACTGAAATATCCGTGCGCCCGGGGGGGCGAATCGTGGGGCCGAAGCTCGAAGCCATCAACGTCACCGTCCGGTACGAGAACCCGCGCACGGGGGTCACGACGCTGGCGCTGGACCGGTGCTCGGTCGGCGTCCAGTCCGGCGAGTTTCTCGCCATCGTGGGTCCCAGCGGCTGCGGCAAGACGACGTTCCTGTACTGCCTCGACGGGCTGCTGCCCCTGACCGAAGGACGGATCCTCGTGGACGGCAGGCCGGTCGTGGGCCCGGGCCGCGACCGCGCGGTGGTCTTTCAGAGTCCGTCGCTGCTGCCCTGGCGCACGGTGCTGCGCAACGTGACCTACGGACTCGAGCTTCAAGGCACGCCGCTGCCGGAGGCGATCGCCCGGGCCCGTCAGATGATCTCCCTGGTCGGCCTGGATGGATTCGAGCGCTACCACCCCTCGGAGCTCTCGGGCGGCATGCAGCAGCGCGTCAACCTGGCGCGGGCCCTCGTGATGGACGCGGAGGTGATCCTCCTCGACGAACCGTTCGCCTCGCTGGACGCGCAGACCCGCGAGTTCATGCAGGCCGAATTGATGCGCATCTGGCAGGAAACCCGCAGGACGGCGGTCTTCATCACCCATCAGATCAACGAGGCGATCTACCTGGCAGACCGGGTGGTGGTGTACTCGGCCCGGCCGGGGCGGGTCAAAAGCATCCTCCCGGTCGACTTTCCGCGCCCGCGCGAGCTACGCGTCAAGCGCACGCCGGAGTTCCTGGCGCTCGAGGACCACGTCTGGGGCCTGATCGAGGAAGAGGTCCGGACGACCCTGGGGAGCGCGGGCCATGCTTGAGGAAAACGCGCTCCCCGCAGGGGGGGAGCGCCTCGAAGCGCCGGCCCCCCGGCCGCGGCGCGTCAGGCTTTCCCCGACGGCCCGCGCCCGGGCCATCGGGACCACGGCGGTCGTGTTGTTTGTCGTCGCCTGGGAGGGCGTGGTGCGGCTGGGGCAGGTCAATCCCCTCTTCACCAGCTCCCCCACTCGCATCGTCGCCACGTTCATCCGCATGCTGCACGAAGGCGTGCTGGGCAAGGACATCCGGGTCAGCGGCACGGAGTTTCTCATCGGGTACGGCCTGGCGGTGGTCGTGGGGATCCTGGTCGGCGTCGCCATGGGCTGGTACCGCGACGTGGCCGCGGCCCTGCAACCGTTTGTGTCCGCGCTCTACTCGACGCCGCGCATCGCCCTGGTGCCGCTGTTCATCATCTGGCTCGGCATCGGCATCTGGTCCAAGGTCGCCGTGGTGTTCCTGGTGGCGGTCTTCCAGGTCCTCATCAGCACCGAGGCCGGCGTCCGCGCCGCCGACGAGTCGCTCATCCGCACCGCGCGATCCTTCGGCGCGCGCGACCGGCAGATCTTCACCACAATCGTCCTGCCGGGCGCGGTGCCGTTCCTCATCGCCGGCCTCCGCCTGGGCCTGGGCCAGGCGCTGGTCGGGATCGTAGTCGGCGAGCTGTATGCGGCGACGGCCGGGATCGGCTACGAGATCGCGGTGGCGGGCGAGACGTTCCAGACCGACCGCGTCTTCGTGGGCATCGTGATCCTGGCGAGCGCGGCGATCGTTCTGATGTGGGCGCTGCGCCAGTGGGAGCTCAGGTTCGAGTCGTGGAAACCGCAGCGCCGGGCATAGGA
>DATHLI010000073.1:0-7311 GCA_035488355.1 bacterium
GGCCTGAGCGCCGGCCCACTCGATGCACAGGTAGAAGTCGCGGGTCTCGCGCGGGCAGAACGGGTCCAGGAATCCGGGGGAGCGGCCCGCGCCGCGCGAGTCGACGCGGACGCAGGCGTACCCGTCCGGCACCCATTTCTCTGGGTCGACGACCTCCCAGTTCTGGTAGCGGCCGCTCGATCCCCGCGCGACCTCGGGATGCGCGCCGGTCAGGCGCCGCCATTGGTCGGGATAGCCCTGCTGGAACGGCAGGCCCTTCGCGTAGGGTCCGTAGGACAGGATCACCGGGCAGCGCCCCGGCGCCGCCGGCCGGAAGACGTCGGCGCGCAGCACCAGGCCGTCGTCCATCCGGATCCCCAGGTCCCACTCGATCAGCATGCCGGCGGCCGTATCGACCCGCCACGGCCGCAGGTCCTCGGAGCGAGATCCCATGCCGCGCTCTTCGACGCCTGCGGCGGAGCCTCCCGCCGCAGGCGTCGCGCGAAGACCCAAGGACAATCACCGGCTGTGGTCGAAGGGCCCGCGCATACCAGTGCGGTGACAATTTGCACAGGAGGTGAGTCAGCGTGACCAGGTACCGGCCGGCGGCGCGACCGGCGCTCGTCTGCCTGCTCTCGATCTCGGTGATGTTCGCCCTCGTCGCCGGGATCCCGTACGGCCCCGCGGCCTCGACGGCGGGCGCCGAGGCGCCGTTGGTGGTGGGGATCGTGGCGCCGTTCACCGGCGCGGATGCGCAGCTGGGGCCGGCGTACTTTGCGGCGTGCCTGCCTGCCACCCGCGCCATCAACGCCGCGGGCGGCATCCTGGGGCGCCAGGTGACCTGCAAGCAGTTCGACACCCGCGGGGAGCCCGCCGACGCCGTGCCGGCCGCCCGGCAGATGGTCGCCAGCACCCCGAATCTCATGATGGTCATCGGCTGCACGTCGGACGAAGCCTCCAGCGTCATGCCGATCCTCGAGCAGAACCACGTGCCCGCGTTCTGCCAGACCGGCCAGTCGGAATTCAACCGCTCCAATTTCCAGTACTTCTACCGGCTGGTGCCGCCCGATGAGTACGACGCGTACGCCATGGTGGGCATTGCCACCATCCTCCACCACTACACGCGCATCGCGCTCGTCTTCGGCAACGACATCGGCTCCCAGACCTTCGTCGCCCCCGCCATCCGGTCGATCAAGAAGATGGGGGCGCGGGTCGTCATCAATCAGGCGCTCGCCCTCAATCAGTCCTCGTATCGCACCGAGGTCACGAAACTGCTCGCCGCCAACCCGGAGGTCATCCTCACCGAGGCGCTCGGCCCGGCCGACGCCACGTACCTGTCCGAGGTCAAGCAGCTCCATCACGGCGTCATCCCGATCATCGGCTCGTCCGCGACCGTCGATCCCGTCTGGTTCAAGGCGGTGGCCGCCGCCCTCGGCGTGGACGATTTGATCAACAACTTTACCGCCCTCGACACCCCGGCGACGTTCAGCGGGCCCGGATACGACGAGTTCAAGACGAACCTCCTGGCGTCCGCCTCCGAGTTTGCCAACGCCCCGCGGTACACGAAGCGCGCCTCCACGATCCACCTCTACGACGGCATCGTCATGACCGCGCTGGCGATGGTGGCGGCGAAGAGCGCGGACCGCACCGCCGCCCAGCCGTGGATCGTGAAGATCGGCAACGGCACGCCCGGCGCGCAGGTGGTGTCCACGTTCAAGCAGGGCGCGGAGGCCCTGGCGAAGGGCGCCGCGATCCGCTACACGGGGGCGGGCGGCCCCACGCGCTTCGACCCGTACCACAACTCCAACAACGGGTTTATCGTTGTGCGCTTCACGAAGACGGGCGACAGCGAGGTGGTGGGCAGCCTCACGGAAGCGCAGATCGCCCAGCTCAGTTCCGAGTGACCGGGGGAGGGCCGAGCCGGTAGCGCCTGGGCCCGGCGCGGCCCGCCTCCAGATCGAGGCCCCCCGCCGGGGCGCCCCGCCCGGAAGGCGGGCGAGGCGGGCGCGGTCCCGCGGAGCCGGTCGATGAGCATCTACGCGGCCGCGTTTGGATTCGGCCTGGTGTCGGCGTCCGTGATCGCGATCGCCGCCGTGGGCTTCACCATGCAGTTCGGCATCACGAACATGATCAACCTCGCCTACGGCGTCGTCATGATCACCTGCGCGTTCGCCGTCTACGGTCTCAATCAGGCCGGGGTCAACATCTGGATCGGGCTGGCGGCCGGCGCCCTCTCCGGGGCGGCGCTGTCGCTGCTCGTGAACCGGCTGCTCTACGCCCCGTTCCAGCGCCGCGGGACCTCCCACATCGGCATGGTGATCGTGGCGCTCGCCGCCGCGCTGATGCTGAGCAACGCGCTCCTGGCGATCGTCGGACCCGAGAATGTGTCCTACACCATGTCGAGCGGCGGGACGGTGGGCGCGGGGGGCCTGGTCCTGACGTCGGCGCAGGTGGCGATCATCGTCATCGCCGTGGCGGCGATGGCGGCCATCCATGCCCTGCTCACGTTCACCCGCATCGGCAAGGCGATGCGCGCGACGGCCGCCGACCCGACGCTCGCCCGCACCTGCGGGATCTCGACCGGGCGGATCATCGATCTCGTCTGGGTCATCACGGGAGCGCTGTGCGGCCTCGCCGGGACGGTGGCGGCGATGGACTCCGGCTCGTTCGCGGTCAGCAACGGGTCCGAGTACCTGATCGTGATGCTGGCGGCGGTCGTGCTGGGCGGCGCCGGCCAGCCGTACGGCGCGATGCTGGGGGCCGTGCTGATCGGGGAGACGACGGAGCTCAGCGCCGCCGTCCTGTCGCCGGAGTACAAGCAGGCGGTGGCCTTCGCGATCCTGGTCCTGGTCATGATGCTGCGGCCCCAGGGCCTGCTCTCGAAGACCGGAGCGCTGGAGGCGCCCGGCTGATGAGCAGCGGCGTGATGTACTACCTCACGACCGTGCTGGTGTACGCGGGGGTGGACATCATGGCGTGCATCGCCCTCAATCTGCAGTTCGGCGTGGCGGGGCTGGTCAACTTCGGGTTTATCCTGTTCCAGGCCGCCGGGGCCTATGCGGCGGCGGTGCTGTCCATGCCTCCGCAGGCGGCCAACGGGGGCTTTCAACAGTATGTCCTGGGGCTGCAGCTGCCCTTCCCGCTGCCGTGGCTGGGAGGCGCCGCCGCCGGCGGGCTGCTGGCCGTGCCCATCGGCCTGGTCGTGCTGCGGCGGCTGCGCACCGACTACCAGGCCATCGCGCTGCTGGTCATCTCGGTGATCGCCAATACGCTGATCACCAACGCGAGGCCCTTTCTGAACGGCGCCGCGGGGCTGTCGCTCGTCCCGCCCCCCCTCGGGGATCGGATCAACGCCAACTCCGCCGGGTACCAGTGGCTCTACGTCGGCCTGACGGCGCTCGGGTGCGGCGTGGTGCTCGCCGCCGCGAACCGGATCGTGGACTCGCCCTTTGGGAGGACGCTGCGGGCGATGCGGGAACGCGAGCCCGCCGCGGCGGCGCTGGGCAAAAATTTAGTCATGCTCAAGATGGTCATCTTCATCGCCGGCGGCGTGATCGCCGGGCTGAGCGGGGCTGTCCTCGTCGGCTTCATCGGCGTCTGGGCGCCGGCCACCTGGCTCTACCCGGAGACGATCGTCATCTTCGCGGCCCTGATCGTCGGGGGCCGCGGGAACAACCTGGGCGCGCTGCTGGGCGCTCTCCTCGTGCCGGTCGGCTTCGAGGAAGTGACACGGTTCCTCCCGCAGGTCGGCCCGCCGGGGCTGATCCCGGCGATGCAGTGGGTGGCCATCGGGTTGCTGATTATCGGCTTTCTGTGGTTCCGCCCGCGCGGCACCCTCCCGGAGCGGCGGCGGGTGTTCGCGGACCCGTTCCCCGGCGGCGCCGTCCGTGCCCAGGGGCCGGTCGGGAGGGGTTCCGAGGAGACGGTGTCCGCCGATCGCGCCCGGCCGCTGCTCGCGGCCGAGCGAGTGGAGCGGCGGTTCGAGGGATTGCGGGCCGTAGACGGCGTCTCCATCGAGGCCGTCCCGGGGCGCATCACCGGCCTGATCGGGCCGAACGGGGCCGGCAAGTCGACGCTGCTCGCGGTGCTCGCCGGGACCCTCCCCGCCTCTGCCGGGCGGATCCTGCTGGACGGCGCCGACGTCACCCGCCTTCCCGCGTACCGGCGGGCGCAGCGGGGTCTCGTGCGGACCTTCCAGCTCTCCTCCGAGTTCGCGCAGCTCACGGTGCTCGAGAACCTGCTGGTCGCCGTGCCCCGGCACCGCGGAGACTCGCTGGCCGGCGCGCTGCGGGGGAAGGCCTACTGGTGGGCGGATGAGCGCCCCGCGGTCCTGCGGGCCCGAGCGCTGCTGGCCCGCTTTGGGATGAGCGCCCAGGAGTCGGAGTACGGGGGCACGCTCAGCGGCGGCCAGAAGAAGCTGCTGGAGATCATGCGCGCGCTGATGCTGGGGCCGCGGGTGCTCCTGCTGGACGAGCCGATGGCGGGGGTGCATCCTTCCCTGGTCGAGAAGATCGCGGCCTGCCTGGAGAGCCTGCGCGACGAGGGCCTGGCCATCCTGATGGTCGAGCACGAGCTGTCAATGGTCGACCGCCTCTGCGATCCCGTGATCGTGATGGCCCAAGGCCAGGTGATCGGCCGCGGCTCGATGCCGGCCTTGCGCCGGCAGCGCGAAATTGTCGACGCCTATCTCGCCGGCTGACCGGCGTCCGCGCGCCGCGCCGACCCTGGCCGCCGCCGGGGTCACGGCGGGCTACGGCGGCGCCCCCGTGGTCCGCGATGTGACGTTGACCGCCGGCGCGGGCGAGATCGTCGCGGTGATCGGGCCGAACGGCGCCGGGAAGAGCACGCTGCTCAAGGCGCTCGTGGGGATTCTGCGCGTCACGCGGGGGAGCGTGAGGCTCGGGGACAACGACGTCACGAACCTCCCCCCCGAAGCGCTGGCCAGGCGCGGTGTGGGGTATGTCCCGCAGGTCGGCGATATCTTCGAGCCGCTCACCGCGGCCGAAAATCTCGAGATGGGCGCCTACCTCCTCCCGCGCTCCGCCGTTGCCGGGCGCATCGAGACGGTCTGCGCCGTGTTTCCGATGCTGGGCGGCCTGCTCGGGCGGCGCGCCGAGAAGCTCAGCGGCGGGGAACGCAAGATGCTCGCCATCGGCCGCGTCCTGATGCTGGACCCGCGCGTGCTGATCCTGGACGAGCCGACCGCGAATCTCTCCCCCACGCTGGCCGGGCAGCTGCTGGCGGACCATATGCGGCGGCTGGCGGATCTGGGCAAAGCGGTCCTGCTGGTCGAGCAGCGGGCCAGGGCGGCGATGCAGGTGGCCGACTGGACGGTCGTCATGGTCTCCGGCGCCGTCAGGCTGGAAGGCCGGCCCGGTGAACTCCTCGCCCGTCCCGATTTCGAACTCCTCTTCCTCGGCGCGGCCGGGTCCGAGGCTCCGCACCGCCCACCGCCCCGGTAAGACGTCCCCCTCCCGCGATCGAGCCCCTGCCCGGCCCCAACCCGGCCGAGGGCAATATTCATGGAAGTTTCCTGTGTCTCAAAGTTTGGGAATGAGGGCATCACCCTTTAGTACCGCATCATGTCGGCACTCAAGGGGCGGCCTTGCGCCTGATCCATCCGGCCCGCGAATCCGGCGGTCGACCCTGGACCCATCCCTCGGCCCGGCGTCCCCGCGTCGATCGGGTAGACAGTTCCCCCCTGCGGGGGCTCCAAACCAGAGTGGGGCCAACAGCAAGCAGAGGTTGCCCACCCAGGTCACGATCCGAGAGGCGGACGATATGAACGAGCCCGCGCGCGGCGGTAACGGCTCCCGTGGCCTCAAGGAGATGGGGATCGACCAGCAGGTCACATTTCTCAACTCTATATTGGAGAGCTCCTCCGAATATTCCATCGTCGCGATGGACCTCGCGGGAACGATCCTGGCGTGGAACGCCGGCGCGCGGCGCATCTACGGCTACGAATCGGCGGACGTGGTGGGAAAGGCCACCAGCACCCTCCTGCACCACCCCGATGACGTCAAATCCGGGCGGGCCAAGGCGATCTTCGACGAGGCCCTGCGGATCGGGAAATGGGAAGGCGAGCTGAGGCGCGTCCGGAAGAACGGCGCGCAGTTCACCGCCCACGTCACCCTGACCCTGCGGCGAGACGTCCAGGGCGGCCCCATCGGCTTCACGATGATCTCGCGGGACGTGACGCGGTCCGAGCAGATCGAACGGGAACTGCGGGAGTCGCAGGAGTACAACCGCGGCCTGGTCGAGTCGAACATCGACGCCCTGATGACCACCGATCCCCTCGGCTTGATCACGGACGTGAACCGGCAGATGTGCGCGATGACGGGCTACAGCCGCGAGGAGCTGATCGGCACGCCCTTCAAGCGGTATTTCACCGACCCGCAGCGCGCCGAGGACGGCATCCGCCGGGTGCTGGCCGAGGACCGCGTGACCAACTACGAGCTGACGATGCGCTCGCGCACCGGCAAGGAGACGGTAGTCTCCTACAACGCCACCACGTTCAAAGGGGCGGAGGGCCGGCTGCGCGGCGTCTTTGCGGCGGCCCGCGACATCACGGATCAGAAGCTGCTGGAAGAGGCGCTCCGCCAGACCCAGAACTACACCCGCGGCCTCATCGAGGCGTCGGTGGATGCCCTGATGACCGTCGACCCGGAGTTCCGGGTCACCGACGTGAACGAGCAGACCGTCCAGATGACCGGCTACAGCCGTGAGGAGTTGATCGGCAGCCCCTTCCCGGACCACTTCACCGACCCGGAGGCCGCCGCGGCGGGCATCCAGCGGACCCTGGCCGAGGGCTTCGTGACCCACTACGTGCTGGTCCTGCGCTCCCGCACCGGCAAGGAGACCCCGGTGTCGTTCAACGCCTCCGTGTACAAGGAGACCGGGGGAAGGGTGCAGGGCATCTTCGCCGCGGCCCGCGACATCACGGAACAGGAGCGGCTGGAGAAGGAGCTGCGGCAGGCCCAGAACTACACCCGCGGCCTCATCGAGTCCTCCGTCGACCCGATGATCACGGTCGATCAAGACCTGGCCATCACCGACGTGAACGAGCAGATGGTCCGGCTGACGGAGGCCCCGAAGGAGAAGCTGATCGGCAGCCGGTTCGACGCCTATTTCACCGAGCCCGACCGGGCCGCCGCCGGGGTGCGGAAGACGCTCAACGAAGGCTACGTCACGAACTACGAGCTCACCCTGAAGACGCCCGGCGGCCGCGAGGTCCTGGTCTCGTTCAACGCGTCGATCTTCAAGGATCCCGAAGGGAACGTGCGCGGGGTCTTCGCCGTGGCCCGGGACGTCACCGACCAGCGGCGCCTGGAG
>DATHLI010000074.1:0-3178 GCA_035488355.1 bacterium
CCGATGATCTCGCTGGCGTATGATCCAAAGGTCAGCGCGTTCGCCCGGGAACTGGGCGAGCCCGCGCTCGACGCCGGCGCCCTCTCGGTCGAATCGCTCGCCGGGGTGATCGAGGAGACGGCGGGCGGTCTCGCCGGACGCCGGGCGCGTCTCCTCGCCGCCGTCGGCCCGCTTCGCGCCCGCGCCGCCCTGGCTCCCCGGCTCGTGGCCGATCTCGTGGCATGACCCGGGTCGACGTGCTCGGCGTGGGCTTCGACCCGGTCGACCTCGACGGGGCGGTCGCGGCGGCCGTGGGCCTGGCGGGCGATCCCGGCCCTCATCTCGTGGTGACCGCCAATGTCGAACTGCTCATGCGGGCGCGCCGCGCCCCCGACCTCCGGGAGATCCTCCACCGGGCCGCGCTGGTCGTCCCCGACGGCATCGGCGTGGTCTGGGGCGCGCGCCAGCTGGGGCGGCGGATGCCGGGCCGCGTGCCCGGGATCGACCTCGCGGACCGGCTGTGCGGCGAGGGAGCGAAGCGTGGATGGCGGATCTTCCTGTTGGGCGGGCCGCCGGGCGTCGCCGAGCAGGCGGCCGCGCGCCTCCGGAGCCTCCACCCCGGCATCGTGATCGCGGGGGCGGCGCACGGATTCTTCGGGCCCGAAGAGGAGCCGCCTGTGCTCGGGGCGATTCGCGCCGCCGCGCCCACGCTGCTGCTGGCGGGGCTGGGAAGCCCCCGGCAGGAGCGCTGGCTCGACCGGCATCTCGCCTCCCTGGCGGCGCCGGTGGCGATCGGGGTGGGCGGATCGCTGGACGTCTGGGCGGGAAGGGTGCCCCGGGCTCCGCGCGTCGTGCAGGCGCTGGGGTTGGAGTGGTGCTACCGGCTGATCCGCCAACCCAGCCGCTTCGCCCGGCAGCTCGCGATCCCGCAGTTTATCGCAACTATCTGGCAAGAACGATGGCGCAACGGCGCGCGTTGACGGCGGGCGTGTTCAGGAGGAGTTCCCCTCGGGATCATGGAATAGGGGCGGGCACCCGGCCGGGATCGCCGCAGCAGGCCAAGGAGCACACACGGCATGGGGGAGTGTCTCAGGGTCTCAGCCGACTCGAAACCCAAGGCCGTCGCCGGGGCGCTCGCCGCCGTGCTGCGCGAGAAGGGAGCGGTTGAAATTCAGGCGATCGGCGCCGGCGCGGTGAACCAGGCCGTCAAGGCGATCGCGATCACCCGGGGGTTCGTCGCGCCGAACGGGATCGACCTCATCGCCATCCCCGCGTTCACCAAAGTCGAGATCGACGGCGAGGAGCGCACGGCCATTCGGTTCATGGTGCAGGCCCGCTGAAGGTTTTCTGCGGCACCGCGAATCGCCCCCTCGGGCAGGAAGTGGCCGACGAACTGTCGTTCGCCTTGGGCCACGTCACCATCCGGCGGTTTGAGGACGGCGAGATCTACGCCCGGTTCGAGGAAAGCGTCCGCGGGGAAGACGTGTTCGTCATCCAGCCCACCTGTCCCCCGGTCAACGAGAACCTCATGGAACTGCTGGTGATGGTGGACGCGCTCCGCCGGGCCTCGGCCGGGCGCATCACCGCGGTGATCCCGTACTACGGGTACGCGCGCCAGGACAAGAAGCACGCGCCCCGCGAGCCGATCACCGGCCGGCTCGTGGCCGATCTCCTCCAGAGCGCGGGGGTGCACCGGATTCTGGCGCTGGACCTGGACGCCGATCAGATCGAGGGCTTCTTCAACATTCCGGTGGACCATCTGCGGGCGCTGCCGCTGTTTGCCGAGTACCTGCAGGAGAAGGCCCTGCCCCCGGCGGTCGTCGTCGCGCCCGACGACGGGGCCGTCAAGATTGCCTACCGCCTGGCCGAGCGGCTGCGGCTGCCGCTGTCGGTCGTCTTCCAGCGCCGCCTGGGCCCCGACGCGAAGCAAACGGTGCAGGTTGTCGGCGAAGTGGAGGGGCGGATTCCGATTCTCATCGACCGGATCCTCTCGACGGGCGGGACCATCGCGAGCGCCCTGGACGCCCTGATCGGGCACGGCGCGCGGCCGGAAGCGTACGTCTGCGCCACCCATGCCGTGCTGGCCGGCCCCGTGGCGAAGACCCTGGACCGCGACGACGTGCAGGAGTTCGCGTTCACCAACAGCATCCCGATCCCTCCGGAGCTGCGGACGGACCGGATACGCATCCTCTCCGCCGCGCCCCTGCTCGCCCGCGCCATGCGCAACATCCATCTCAACGAATCGGTGAGCACCCTCTTCACGTAAGGGCCGCTCGGCACAATCGGTCGCGTCATCAACGGTTTGCGCCTGCGCCGGCGGCTATGCTACCCTGGCAGCGTGACGCAGTCAGCGACGGGCCACGTCCGCACCCGGTACGCGCCCAGCCCCACCGGGTACCTCCACGTGGGGGGCGCCTGGATGGCCTTTTTCAACTGGCTGTTCGCGCGCCACTCCAAGGGCCAGTTCGTCATCCGGATCGAGGACACCGACCGGGACCGGTCCACCGAAGCCTACGAAGCGGCGATCATCGAAGACCTGCGGTGGCTGGGGATCGACTGGGAGGAGGGCCCCGATACCGGCGGTCCGTACGGGCCGTACCGGCAGACCGAGCGGAGCGCGCTCTACCACGAACACGCGGAGCTCCTGCGCGCGCGCGGGGCCGCCTACCCCTGCTACTGTACGCGCGAGGAACTGGACGCAGACCGCGAGCAGGCGATCGCGGCGCACCGCCCGTACCGGTATGTCGGCCGCTGCCGGAACCTTTCGGAGGCGGAGCGGCGCCGGCGGGAGGCCGACGGGCGGGTGGCCACGCTCCGGTTCCGGGTCCCCGAGGGGCACCCGACCATCGTCGTCGAGGACCTCGTGCTCGGCCGCGTGGAGTTCGAGCCGGCGGATCTCGATGACTTCATCATCCAGCGGTCCGACGGCACGCCCCTCTACAACTTCGCCAACGTCGTCGACGACCGCGGGATGCGGATGACGCATATCGTCCGGGGCTCGGAACACCTGTCCAACACCCCCCGGCAGTTCTTGATGTACGAGGCGTTCGGATGGGACCCGCCCCGGGTCGCCCACCTGCCGGTGCTCCTGGGCGTGGACCGGAAGAAGCTCAGCAAGCGGCACGGCGACACGTCGGTGCGCGACTACGCGCGGCTGGGCTATCTCCCCGAAGCGCTGGTGAACTTTTTCGCCCTGATG